>JBKKDH010000149.1:0-5664 GCA_046708445.1 Arthrobacter sp. | reverse complement strand
AGGTCCTTGTGGTGGAGGGCCAGGCGGAAGCCGGGGTCGAAGTTGCGGTCGAGCATCTTCTGGCCCTTCTGGTCGAGGACCTTGGAGCCGGCGAGGCCGCCGCCGAGGACCTTGAGGGCTGCGTCGGTGTCGACGCCGTAGGCCTCAAGGAAGGCGATCGCTTCGCCGAGGACCTGGATGTTGACGGCCACGATCAGCTGGTTGGCTGCCTTGACGGTCTGGCCGGAGCCTGAGGGGCCAACGTGGACGATGGTCTTGCCGACGGAGGTGAGGACCGGCTGTGCTGCCTCAAAGTCGGCTGCCTCGCCGCCCACCATGATGGAGAGAACGGCGTTGATGGCGCCCTGTTCGCCGCCGGAGACCGGGGCGTCGAGGGGACGGATGCCTGCTGCGGTTGCTTCTTCGGAGAGGCGCTTGGCAACGTCCGGGCGAATGCTGCTGGCGTCGATCCACAAGGTGCCCTTCTTCGCGTTGGCGAAGACGCCGTCTTTGCCGCTGACGACGCCCTCGACATCGGGGGAGTCTGGCACCATGGTGATGACGACATCGGCGTCCTTGACGGCGTCCGCGATGCTCGTGGCCCCCTGGCCGCCTTCGGAGACGAGTTTGTCGATCTTGTCCTGGCTGCGGTTGAAGCCGGTGACGGTGTGGCCGGCCTTGACGAGGTTAATGGCCATGGGGAGGCCCATGATTCCGAGTCCGATGACTGCAACGTTGCTCATGATGGTTCTCTTTTCTGAAGTCTGTGGTGGTGCGGATACCAGTGGTTGCGGTGGTTGAGCCTGTCGAAACCTCGAAACCCTGGATCTCGACGGGCTCGATCACCGGTGGCTGAGCTTGTCGAAACCTAGCGGGCGACGCGCTGGCGGATGGCCCAGCTGAAGGCCGTTTCCTGCGGTTCCTTGTATTCGAGGCCGATGTAGCCCTCGTAGCCGAGTTCGCGGCTGCGGGCGATCCATTCGCCGAGGGGAAGCTCACCGGTTCCGGGAGCCCCGCGGCCGGGGTTGTCGGCGATCTGGATGTGGCCGAAGTCCTTGGCGTGGTTTTCGATGACGGATTCGACGTCGTCCCCGTTGACTGCGAGGTGGTAGAAGTCGGCGAGGAGCTTGACGTTGTCGACGCCGGACTCCGCCTTGACGCGGGCAATGACCTGGAGTGCGTCAACAGCGGTGAGGAGCGGGTACCTGGGTGCGCCGCTGACCGGTTCGAGGAGGACCGTCCCGCCGATGCGCGCGACGCCGGCTGCCGCCGTCGCGAGGTTTTCGGCGCCGATGGCGTCCTGCTTCTCCGCCGATTCCCCATCGATGCGGTTGCCGTAGAGGGCGTTGAAGGCCTTGCAGCCAAGGCGCTCGCCGATGCCGGCAACAACGTCGATGTTGTCCTGGAATTCGGCCGAACGTGAGGGCCAGGAAACCATGCCGCGGTCACCGCCGGGCATGTTGCCGGCGTTGAAGTTCAGGCCGGTGAGCTGCACGCCGGCGTCCCTGATGGCGTTCTCGAACGCGGTGACCTGGGCGTCGGTGGGGACTGAGGTTTCGAAGGGCCACCAGAACTCGACGGCGTCAAAACCTGCTGCCTTCGCGGCTTTGGGGCGCTCGAGCAACGGCAGCTCCGTCAGGAGGATGGAGCAGTTCACTGTGTACGTCATCGTAGGTCCTTCCGAGGAGGGGCTTTGATCTATCTTCCCGCCCGCTTCGCCTTTTCAAGTTTCCGCTTTGTGGAATTTAGATTCTGCTTTATGAAAAGTGTAGGGAAAGAGGGGCGTGTGAGTCAAGAGGGTGGGGTCGTACAATAAGTGCATATACACGCACATGTGCACTTGAAGGGATCATCGATGTTGTCGGTTCTGGCGAACGTGACATACTGCCGGCTCTTCGCTGCTCAGGTCGTGGCCCTGATCGGAACCGGCCTGCTGACCGTGGCGCTTGGCTTGCTGGCATACGATCTGGCCGGGAGCAATGCCGGCGCAGTGCTCGGCACGGCGCTGACGATCAAAATGCTTGCCTATGTTGGCCTGGCCCCAGTGATTAACGCCTTGGTGACACGGTGGTCTAAGAAGACGGTCCTGATCGGGGCGGACCTGATCCGGGCAGGTATGGCACTGGCCCTGCCGTTCATCACCGAGGTCTGGCAGGTCTACATCGTGATCTTCCTGCTTCAGTCCGCGTCAGCGATGTTCACCCCGGCATTCCAGTCGTTGATCCCGACCATCGTGACCCGGGAGAAGGAGTACACGCAGGCGCTGTCCCTCTCCCGCCTGGCCTATGACATGGAAGCGCTGGTCAGCCCCGCGGTGGCGGCCCTGCTGCTGACGGTGCTGAGCTACAACAACCTCTTCCTCGGCACCGTTGGCGGATTCCTGTTTTCTGCGTTGATGGTCGCCATCACCGTCCTGCCGCGGGTTTCGGTCGCGAATGGCCCGCAGGCCTCGCTATGGCACCGGACCACCCTGGGTGCGAGAATTTTCTGGCAGAACCGCCGGCTGCGATCCTTGCTGGCCCTGAACCTTGTGGTCGCGGCGCCAACGGCCTTGGTGCTGGTCAACACCGTGGTCTACGTCCGTGATGTTCTGCAGCGGCCGGACTCCGACCTCGCGTTGGCGCTCGCATGCTTCGGTGTCGGCTCGATGATGGTGGCCTTGTTAGCGCCGCAGGTCTTGGACCGGTTCGGGGATAGGGCCTTAATGCTTACCGGCGCCGCTGTCATACCCGTCGTCCTGGCTGGCGCGGCAGGGCTCACCCTGCTCGGTGTCCCGGACATGGGCTGGTGGCTGCTGCTCGGTTTGTGGTTCCTGCTCGGCGCCGCGAACTCCACGATTCTCACACCGTCGTCGCGGCTGCTGCGGGAGGGGTCAACTGAGGAGACACAGCCCTACGTGTTTACGGCCCAGTTCTCCCTTTCGCACGCCTGCTACATCCTGACCTATCCGCTGGCCGGGTGGGTCGGGGCCGTGGCCGGTTTGGGATGGGCTGCCGCGGCGCTGACAATTATTGCGATGATAGGAAGCGCAGGTGCATTCCTGTCCTGGCCGCGGCGCGACGTCGGGGCAGCCCTGGACCCGGCGGAAGAAGGAGCAGCACCTTGAGCACCCAACCCGGCGCCCCAGCGTTTCCTGAGTCTGACCAGCCTTCGTTTGTCCATCCGGTCACTCCGGGCCCTGTGCTGCTGGAAACTGCCGCCGGAACGCTGAGGATGCTCGCAGAGCCGACCCGTTTGCATCTCCTCTGGCAGCTCGCCGACGGTCCCAAGACGGTCACCGAACTCACCGCTGCAGCCGGTGTGCCCCGGACGGTGGCGAGCCAGCATTTGGCCAAGCTCCGGCTCAGCGGCCTGGTCGATACCCGCAAAGACGGCCGCCACGTCGTCTACTCTCTCCATGACGGACACCTTATTCGGCTCATCCGCGAGACCATCAACCATGCCGACCACCGGGTCACGGGCGAACCCGCCCACGACTGATCAGGGCAGTAGCCGCCGTTGGCAGCGCCCATTGACTTCAGGTGCCACAGGGATACCTTTATAGATACACCAGCAAGGGTTTGCTGGGTGAGTGTGCGCCGGGGCTAGAGCGCGCATGCGATTACTAGGTCTCCGCAACTTCACCGCACATCGGTATCCGAACCCATCGCCTGGTTCGCCGCCAGGCATCGCCATTTGAACCTAGGCAGTGTCCTCATGACCGCAAATTTCATCAGAGCTTTGGCAGTTAAGTCCTTTGATATTCCCGACAGGAAGCGGTGCCCGGACAAGGCGGAGTTCGACCTTGTCACCGTTGACGACTACTCCGTGGCCCGGCTGATCCTCGCACCAGGCTGCGCTGGTCCGAGTCCGCCAAGCCCGCCGAACTCACCGCATTCTGCGAGCATAACCACCTCGGCTACTGCGTCTCAGGAGTGATGGAGATTGAAACGGCCGACGGCGTGCGTTCCACGATCCATGCGCACGACACTTACGCACTCCCACCCGGGCATGATGAGTGGGTAGTGGGGGATCAGCCGTTCGTCGCCATCGAGTTCCTGGGCGCCGCTTCGTTCGGGCGGCCCCGCAGCCATGGGATGCACGCGCTGATCTGAGGCCGAGTTCCTCGTAACGCCGGAATGAAGACGAACTTTTCCTTCGGACTCATTCCGGCATCCCCTATGAGCGGGCCGCCAAGGCCTGGGCGGCTGCTTCCTCGCCCACGATCCGGGCGAGCCGGGCCACGACCTCCTCAGGCGGGCAGTCGGCGTCAAGCTGGACAAAGCCCGGATACTCAGGCATGGAACGGTACGCGTCGCGCAGTGCGACCAGGTCCTCCAGCGTTTCTGCATCGGTGCCGCGGGCCACGATGCGCTGGTGGGCCAGCTGGGGCTCTACGTCCAGGTGCACCACCGCATCGGGTTTGGGCAGGACGGACAGAATCCACGGGAGCATCCGGCCCCGGCGCAATCCCTTGGCAGTACGCAGGGCCAGCTGGCAGTGGAGGTGGCGGTCCATGACCACCAGGCCGTCGAACCGGCTGGCCTTGGCGTGGGATATCAGCACGTTGATCACGCGGAGGGTGGTTTCCGCGGCGTCAGCAAGGCGGTGCGGCCACTGGATACCAAGCCGCTGAGCGAGCACAGACATGCTGCGCCGGCCGGCGTGGTTGCTGAGCAACAGGGCATTCCTGCCCTCGGCATGGGCCGCAGACACCAAGGCGCGGGCGGCCGCGGATTTTCCCGAGCCGTCGATTCCGGTTAAGACAATAAGCACCTGGCCTCCTTTCGCCAATGGTTTAACGGTACGGACCGCGTGATCGTCCCGCCCTGCGTCGGAGGTCACACTAAGCTGAAATCCTGCCGGCGCCAGTAGCGCACCGGTATGACACCAGGAGAGAATGGATCCTCGATGCCCACGATTCAGCTTGCTGCCATCGCCGCATGCGTCATTCTGGCCGCCCTTGCCGTCTTCCAGGCGGCCCTTATTGCCGGGGCGCCGCTGGGCAGGTTTGCCTGGGGTGGCCAGCACGACGTGCTGCCCACCAAGCTGCGGATCGGCAGCGCCACCTCCATTATCCTTTACGTCCTCATCGCCTACGTGGCCCTGGCCAAGGCTGACCTGGCCCCGCCGCTGGTCAGCGAAGGCGTCACGGACGTCACCTGCTGGGTCCTGACAGGCTACTTCGCTCTGGGCATCGCGCTGAACGGCATATCCCGCAGCAAACCGGAACGCCTGGTTATGACACCCACTGTTGTAGTCCTCACGGCCCTCTACCTGGTCCTGTCCCTGAACTGAGCAGACACGTGGCTGGTGCCCGATCTGAGTGACCCCGAGCTTGGAATGACGAGGTCCAGGACTGCCAACTTTTCCATTTTACGGTTAAACATTTCCGTACTATGGATTTATCCTGCGCGAAACACTGCCTCCCTAGCGTTGCCTGTGACCGAAACGGCCACCGGCCGTTCCCTCGTTGATAGGCGACGCCATGATCCTCCCTTCCGCCCCTGCAGGCTCCGCTTCCGGCGCTCCGGCGTCAACAGCTCCGGCCCGGACGAAGAAGCCGTTCTACACCTCCCTGTTCTTCCAGATCCTCATCGCCGTGTGTTTGGGAATCGGGATAGGACACTTCTGGCCGGACATCGGGTCCGGCCTGCGTCCCCTGGGCGACGGGTTCATCCAGCTCATCAAAATGATCATCGCCCC
>JBKKDH010000148.1:0-15408 GCA_046708445.1 Arthrobacter sp. | reverse complement strand
TCTGGAAGCGCACCGTCGCCTCCCAGATGGGTGACGCCAAGGGCTCGACGGCGACCATCCGCCTGGGTGCGGTGGCCACTGATGGCCGGGACGCTGAATTCTCGGCCTCCGGCACCGTCATCACCTTCCCCGGCTTCCTGGCCGCCTACGAGGAAGGCAAGGACGAAAGCCGCGGCGACGACGACAGCGAAGAAGCCCGCCGCCTGCCCAACGTTGCCAAGGGCGACTCCCTCTCGGCGTCCGAAATCATCGCCGTGGGCCACGAGACCTCGCCGCCGCCGCGCTTTACGGAAGCGTCCCTGACGGCCGAGCTGGAGAAGAAGGGCATCGGGCGCCCGTCAACCTATGCCTCCACCATCTCCACCATCCAGGACCGCGGGTACGTCCGGAAGCAGGGCTCAGCCCTGGTGCCCAGCTGGATCGCGTTCTCCGTGATCCGCCTGCTGGAACAGCACTTCACGGACTACGTTGACTATGAGTTCACCGCCGACATGGAAGGCGACCTGGATAAGATCGCCAACGGCCAGGCCGTAGGGTCAGCCTGGCTGAAGCACTTCTACTACGGTGAAGACTCCGATCCGGGCCTGCTGAGCATCGTCAACAACCTCGGTGAGATCGACGCCCGCGAAATCAACTCCATTCCCATTACGGACGAGATCACCCTGCGGGTGGGCAAGTTCGGCCCGTACCTGGAGAGCTCCGCCGCCACGGTGGACGCGAAGACAGGCGAAATCGTGGAAAACTCCCGGGCCAACGTCCCCGAAGACCTTGCCCCGGACGAGCTGACCGCCGCCAAGGCCATCGAGCTCATGGAGACGGCAGCGCCGGAAGAACGCGTGCTCGGTGCCGATCCGCACACCGGCCACACAGTGGTGGCGAAGAACGGCCGCTACGGCGCGTACGTCACCGAAGTCATCCCCGAGATGACCGACGAACAGCTGGCCAACCAGCCCGTCGAGTACTACAAAAACGGCAAGCCGAAGCCGCCGAAGAAGCCCGTCAAGGCCAAGCCGCGCACCGGTTCGCTGTTCGCGTCGATGACGGTGGACTCCGTCAGCCTGGACGAGGCGCTGCAGCTAATGAGCCTGCCGCGGGCCTTGGGCGAGGACGCCGAGGGCAACCTCATCACGGTGCAGAACGGCCGCTTTGGCCCGTACCTGAAAAAGGGTACCGACTCGCGCTCCATCGGATCTGAAGAGGAAATCTTCACCATCACGCTGGAGCAGGCCCTGGAAATCTACTCCCAGCCCAAGCAGCGCGGCGCCCGCGCTGCCGTGCCGCCGCTGGCCGAGTTCGGCCCGGACCCGGTGTCGGAGAAGAACATCGTGGTGAAGGAAGGCCGCTTCGGCCCGTACATCACCGACGGCATCACCAACATCACCGTCCCGCGTGCGACGTCCTTGGAGGAGCTGACGCGGGAACAGGCTGTGGAACTGCTCGCCGAGAAGCGCGCCAAGGGTCCGGTCAAGCGCACGACGACGGCCCGCAAGGCCCCGGCAAAGAAGAAGGCCGCCGCCAAAAAGTAGGTAGTGGTGGTTTGCGGTGCCGGGCTCAAACGTGGTCGAGTAGATACATGACTGAACAGCCCGGCACCGCCGACACCACCCCGCTCAACGACCTCGAAGAGAAGCTCGCCCAGGGCGGACAGCCCGACGCCAGCCCGGTGGACGTCATCCTCTCGTTCCTCAACAGCGAGGTCTACGTTGTCAGCACCGAGGGCATAGAAGGCGAGGACTCCCAGGTGGAGCCCCTCGTGCTGGCCAATGCCGACGGCGAACCCGTCCTGGCGGTCTTCTCCCACCCCAGCCGCGTAGACGAGCAGTACCTGGCTGCGGCCCCGAACATCCTCGGAACCCAGGGCGCGGCGATCATCGCCAACATCGGCGAAGAGCTGGGAATGGTCATCAACCCCGGCGCTGCCTTCGGCTTCGAGATCAACCCTGAAGGCGTGGCCAACATCAAGCGCGATTTCAAGCGCGCCGACGAGCTCCCCGACGGCGCCCCCGCGGATCCCAGCGCCAACTGACATGTTCCCGTGCCGTTTATAACCAAGGGGCAGCGCGGGTGAATAATGGCAGGATGCGGCTAGGCGTCCTCGATATCGGGTCCAACACTGTCCACCTCCTTTTGGTCGACGCCCACCCGGGCGCGCGCCCTGTGCCCTTTGCTTCGCACAAGCGGCCGCTCTCCCTGGTCCAGTACCTGGATGCCGACGGCAACATCACCGATGCCGGGCAGCACGAACTGACCGAGTTTGTGCTGGAAGCCTGGGAGTTTGCGGCCAAACACAAAGCCGAGGACCTGCTGGCCTTCTGTACGTCGGCCATCCGCGAAGCTACCAACGGTCCCGAAGTACTGGCCCGGGTCAAGCACGAAACCACGGTGACCCTCCAGGAGTTGACCGGCAGCGAAGAGGCGTCCATGACGTTTTTCGCGGTCCGCCGCTGGTACGGCTGGGGCGCCGGACCCATCCTGAACCTGGACATCGGCGGTGGTTCCTTCGAAATGGCATTCGGCCAGGATGAACTGCCGGAGATGGCTACCTCCGTGCCCCTGGGGGCCAGCAGGCTCACGCGGGACTGGCTGGCTGAGGACCCGCCGTCGGCCAAGAGCGTGAAGGAACTGCGCCGGTACATCCGCGCCACTCTCAAGCCTGCGGTCCGCCAGTTCGACGGACTGGGGCGCGCCAACCTTGTCGCAGGGACATCAAAGACGTTCCGGTCACTGGCCAGGATCGCCGGTGCCGCCCCCAGCATCGCTGGCCCCTACGTCAAACGTGAACTCAACGGGACGGACCTCGGCGTCTGGGCTCAGCGCATCTCGGCCATGAAAACCGAGGACCGGCTGCACCTGCCCGGGGTCTCCGAAGCCCGAGCCAACCAGTTGCTCGCCGGGGCACTCGTGGCGGAGGCCGCGCTGGAACTGTTCAAATTCAAGAAGATCAGGATCTGTCCGTGGGCCCTGCGTGAAGGCCTGATCCTGAGGCGGCTGGACCAGCTGGTCTTTGCCGGCCCGCTGGACCCGGCTCCGCACGTAGGCGCACCGCACATCGGGGCACCGCAGGCAGCGGTGCCACTCTAGCTATTCTTAGGCGCAGAAGGCGAAAGGCGCATTCCGCGAAAAGCGGCTTAACGCGAAAGAACCGGCGCCCGCAGCAGGAAAATGGGGGAAAACCTGCTGCGGACCACCGGTGCCTCGGGCAAACATCCCCATGCTTGCCGCATCACTCGCACCCTCAATGAGGTAATAACTACGTTATGGCGCCAACTTGTGAGGGACCTGCGCTGAACATGGGAGCCGCCTGTGAATCGCCGAGGGCGAGTTCCGCCGTCGTCCGTTCACGTGCAGTTTCGGCAGCGCAGGGTTCGAACTGCAATGATGGATCCATGAGCAACCGAATCGCATTCCTTGGCTGTGGATCCATGAACGAAGCCATCCTGGGTGGCCTGATCGACGGCGGCACCGACCCCGCCGACATCGTGGCCACCGTCCGGCGGGCCGAGCGCGCGGTCGAATTGGCGGCCCGCCACCACGGAATCACTGCCATCGCGGGCGAAGAGGAACCGGAGAACAATAGGCAGGCGGCGAAGAGAGCCGACGTCGTTATCCTTGGCACCAAGCCGGTGGGCATCGCCGACCTCGCACGGGAGATCAGCGGGTCGTTGTCGCCCAAGACCATCGTTGTCAGCGTGGCAGCCGGCGTGTCGCTGGCGCAGCTGGAAGCGGCACTGCCGGCGGGGCAGCCGGTCATCCGGACCATGCCCAACGTTCCTGCCAAGTTGGGCCGCGGCGTTGTGTCCGTGTCCGGTGGCACCAACTGCTCACCTGAGCAGCTCCGGCTGGCCATGGAGATCCTCAAACCGGCCGGCACCGTTGTGGAGGTGCCCGAGGAACAGGTGGATGCGCTGTCGGCCATCAGCGGCTCCGGCCCGGCGTATGCGTTCTACCTGGCGGAAGCCATGGCCGCCGCCGGGGTGGAGCTGGGCCTTGACCCCGACCTGTCGCTGCTCCTGGCCCGGGAGACCGTAGCAGGAGCCGGCTTTATGCTCGCCGAGCCAGGCGCTGATCCCGCAGCCCTGCGCAAGTCTGTCACCAGCCCCAACGGCACCACGGAACGCGCCATTGCCACGTTCGATGACCGCGGCATTCCGGAAATCATCGCCGCCGGTGCCCGTGCCGCCGCGGACCGCGCCGCGGAGATCACCAAACAACTCAGCTGATCCCCACAATTAGGGCCGCGCGGCGAACCGTTCCAGCAGGTCCACGTGGCCGGACACGATCAGCATGTCGCGGGCGGAAACCTTGGTCTCCGGCCGGGCATAGGTGAAGTCCTCGCCCGGTGACTTCACGCCGACGATCGTGACCCCGTACTTGGACCGGACCTTCGATTCGTCGAGAGTGAAGCCGACTGTTTCGCGCGGCGGGTACATCTTGACGATGGCGAAGTCGTCGTCGAACTCGATGAAGTCCAGCATGCGGCCCGAGACCAGGTGCGCGGCGCGGACGCCGGCGTCAGCCTCGGGGTAGATAACGTGGTTGGCGCCGATCCGGGTCAGGATCTTGCCATGCGACGGCGTGATCGCTTTGACCCACAGGTGCTCGATACCCAGGTCCACCAGGTTCACCGTGATCAGCACCGAGGACTCGATCGACGTCCCCACGCCCACGACGGCCGAGCTGAACTCCTGCGCGCCCAGCTGGCGCAGCGCATCGATGTTGGTCGCGTCGGCTTCCACCACGTGCGTGAGCAGCGGCGCCCACTTCTGGACCAGGGAGCGGTCCCGTTCGATCGCCAGCACTTCGCGGCCCTGCTTGACCAGCTGCTCCGCCGTAGAGGAGCCGAAGCGGCCCAGGCCGATCACCAGGACCGGAGCGTTGTGCGCGGGCCGGTTGGGCGCGCCTGAGGAATTAGCCAATGATGGGCCTCTCTTCCGGGTAGTGGTACAGCTGGCTGCGCTGGCGCAGGGCCAGGCCAGCTGCAAGCGTAACGGTGCCCACGCGGCCTGCGAACATCAGGACAGTCAGGACATAAACGCCCGACGGCGGCAGCTCGGCACTGAGATTGGTGCTCAGCCCCACAGTTGCGAAGGCTGAAATGGTTTCGAAGAGCACACGGTCCAGGGACGCGCCGCTGATCTGCAGGAGCAGGAACGCCGAGACTGACACAAGCGTCGCGCCGGCCACGATCACGGAAATGGCCACCCGCATGGTGCCCTGCGGGATGGTCCGGCCGTAGACCTTGACGTCGGCGTCGCCGCGGGCCTCAGCCACGATGGCCAGGAACATCACGGCGATGGTGGTGACCTTGATGCCACCCGCGGTGGAAGCCGAGCCGCCGCCGGCGAACATCAGCGCGTCCGTCAGCAGCATGGTGGTGGACTCCATCTGGTTCTGGTCCACAAGGTTGAAGCCGCCGGACCGGGTCATGACGGAGGCGAACAGCGAGTGGGTGATCTTTTCACCCAAATCCATAGGCCCGATGGTCCGGGCGTTGTCCCACTCCATCAGCCCCCACAGCACGGTTCCGGCGGCCAGCAGGATGAAGGAGACCTGGATGGTCAGCTTGGTGTGCAGGTTCCATTTTTTCCAGTTGAGCCCGTTCTGCTGCAGCACCATCACCACGGGGAACCCCAGGCTGCCGAAGAAGACGCCCAGCATCAGCGGGACCAGGATCCACAGGTCAGTCTCGTAGGGCACGATGCCGTCCGAGTGCGGGGTGAAGCCGGCGTTGTTGAAGGAAGAGATCGCATAGAAGATGCCGTGCCACACCGACTGCCAGAACGGCTCACCGAGTGTCATAAACCGGGGGATCAGCGCAAGGGCCAGGACACCCTCGATCACCACGGAGGTGGTAATGACGATCCGCAGCAGCGTACCCACCTCGCCCAGGCGGCCGGCATTGTTCATGGCTTCCTGGGCGATCAGCTTGCCGCGCACACCAAGCTTCTTGCTCACCATCAGGGCCAGCAGCGAGGCGAGCGTCAGGGTTCCCAGGCCGCCCACGAAGATGCCCACCAGGATGACCAGTTGGCCGAAGAACGACCAGTGCACCGCGGTTGAAACTACCGTCAAACCAGTGACGCAGACAGCGGACACCGCGGTAAACATGGCCTGGTGCAACGGAGTGGCCGAGCCGGCGGCCGAGGAGATGGGCAGCGACAGGAGGAACGTGAATACCAGGCAGACAGCGGCGAACGCGCTCAGGGCAAGCCGGGCAGGCGAGGTGTTGGCGATGTCGTCAATGAAGTCCCGCAGCTGGGTGAAGATCCAGAGGCCTTCGCGCTCCGGTGCGGCGGGGTGCCAGCTGGCCGGGTTCCTGAGCCTCGACTGGCGTTGAGTCATGGGGTGGCTTTTCCTCGGTTGAAACTGTTTCCTTCAGTAGTAAACCACTAATGCACGCGTAATGGCCGGGCTGGGCGGGCGGTGTGCTCGGGTAGCCTGTGATTGATGACATACCTGCCCGGTCTCAGCCAGCCCGCGCCGCCAACGACGGTGGTGTGGAATTCCGCCATGACCGCCTACAACTTTGGCCCGGGGCACCCCATGGCGCCTGAACGGATGGACCTGACCGCCCGCCTGGCGCGCAGCCTGGGACTGCTGGACCTTCCGCACGTGTCGGTGGAGGCCCCGGAGGTGGCGTCCGACGCCGAACTTGAGACTGTGCATTCGCCGGACTTCGTGGCGGCGGTGCGCCGGGTCAGCGAGGACCCATCCTCGCCCGACGAATCCCGGGGACTGGGCACTGAGGATGATCCCGCCTTCGCGGGCATGCACGAGGCAGCCGCGCGCCTGGCAGGCGGCTCGCTCCTCGCGGCTACGGCAATCCTGGACGGGTCCTCGCTGCACGCCGTCAACTTCGGCGGCGGCCTGCACCACGCCTCACGCGACCGCGCCAGCGGCTTCTGCATCTACAACGACTCGGCCCTTGCCGTCCAAAGACTGCTCGACGGCGGCATCCGGCGCGTGGCGTACATCGACGTAGACGCCCACCACGGCGACGGGACGGAAAGCATCTTCTGGGACGACCCCCGCGTGCTCACCATCTCGCTGCACGAAAGCGGGCTGACCCTGTTCCCGGGAACCGGCTTCGCGAACGAGATCGGCGGCCCGCAGGCGGAGGGGAGCGCCGTCAACCTCGCCCTGCCCTCCGGCACCGGAGACGCCGGTTGGCTGCGGGCGTTCCATGCCGTCGTCCCGCAGCTGATAGGTGCCTTCGCACCCGAGGTGATCGTGAGCCAGCACGGCTGCGATTCGCACCGCACGGATCCGCTGACGCACCTGAACCTCAGCGTGGACGGCCAGCGCGAGGCGGCGACCGCCGTCGGGAACCTTGCCGCGCGCCACTGCGGCAACCGCTGGATCGCCACCGGTGGCGGCGGGTACAACGTCACGGATGTGGTGCCCCGCTCCTGGAGCCACCTGATCGCCATCGCCGCCGGCCGCCCGGTGCCGCTGCTGACCCCCGTTCCGGAGGACTGGCGCGCGTATGTTGACGAAAAGTTTGGCGCAGCGACTCCCGGGCTCATGGGCGATGACGTGGAACTGTGGTGGCGCTCCTGGGAAGTGGGTTTCGACCCCAACGACGCCGTGGACCGCACGGTCATGGCCACCCGCAAGGCCGTTTTCCCCCTGCACGGCCTCGACCCCTGGTTCGACTGACTGCCCTGGTTCGACTGACCCTGTTGGTCAGGTGGCGGGCTTCTCCGTCTGGAACACCACTCCGGCGGCGCCGATGAGCCAGCCGAGCAGCGATAGGGCGAATGCGCCGATGAGGTCGGTGGACGCCGTTCCCTTGACCAGCCAGAGCAGCAGGACCAGCAGTCCCACCGCGAGGTAGACCACTACGGCCGCGACGATCCGTCCGGACAGCCGGGCCGTGACTTCTGACGGATTGAACCCAGCGGCAGTGCCAGGAGCCCCGGGGCCGGAAGGCCGCCGGGCCTCCTTGTCACGCTCGTCGCGGCGGACCTCGGCGATGGTGAACCCCAGCGCCGACGCGGTCAGTGAACTCAGGGACGTGGCCAGCACGCCGGCCGCCGTGACCAAGGCTCCGTTCAGGGGTGGCGCCACGGTCCTGCCGTCCGGCACCCAGAACCCGACGCGCAGCAATACGGAGCCCCAGACCGCCACAAAAAGGCCCAGGAACACAAACGCGATGATGTTGAACAGTTGCTGGCGCAGGAAATCCATAGCCACCCACCCCTCATCCCTGAGCGGCCGCGCCTGGTTGGTCCAAGGCAACCGTGCAACCGTTCTAGCACCGCCGGAGTTGCGGGGCAATGGCGGTCGGATATGGGCCGAAATAGTTGATGCCTTCCGGCGTATATGTCGCTAGGGTGGGAGGCATGGTGACAGACGACGTATTTGCCGTCATTGCGGAAGCAACCCGGCGCGACATCCTCGTATCCTTGCGTGCCGGGGACAAGGCCGTAGGGGAGCTGGTGGAGGAACTGGACGCAAGCCAGCCCACCATTTCCAAGCACCTGAAGGTCCTCCGCGAGGCCCAGCTCGTCAGCATGCGTGCGCAGGGCCAGAAGCGCTATTACGCGCTCAACCCCAAGCCCCTCGAGGGGATCGTCAGCTGGCTGGAAACGTTCGACGTCGGCCCGGCAGCCGCCGCCTCAAAGTCACCTGAAGCTCCCGCTGCGGAAGCCGGCAAAGAGCATGCCGTAGCTACTCCGGTGCCGGACAACGAAGCCGTGGCCGCCGTACTGGCGCGCGACGACGCCGAGCTGAGTCCCGCCGTCGTGATTCCGGGTGGTACCGCAGCCCCGCTCAGCGACGACACCGTTCCGCAGCAGATCGGCCGGACTGTGGGGCGCGCGGCCACCAAGGCCGCCGACCTGCTGGCCAACTTGCCGAACCTCCCGAAGTTCGGCCGCAAAAAGTAACCCCGAAAACTCGGGGGACCCATGCCCTCTACTTGTTGAGCAGGCGCACGTGGTCGGGGGTCAGCTCCGAGATCTTGCTGACGCCGAGCAGGGCCATGGTGCGGGCCATGTCCTTCTCCAGGATCTGGATGGCGCGGTCCACGCCGGCGCGGCCGCCGGCCATCAGGCCGTAAAGGTACGCGCGGCCGATCAGCGTGAAGTCCGCGCCCAGGGCCAGGGCTGCGATGATGTCCGCGCCGCTCATGATGCCGGTGTCCAGCATGATGGCCGCGTCCGAGTTGTCCTTGGTGAAGGCTTCCTTGACGCCGGGCAGCAGGTGGAACGGGATGGGCGCGCGGTCCAGCTGGCGGCCGCCGTGGTTGGAGAGGACTACGCCGTCGGCGCCGTGGTCCACCACCTTGCGGGCGTCCTCAACTGTCTGGATGCCCTTGACCACGAGCTTGCCCTTCCAGGTTTCACGCAGCCAGTCCAGGTCCTCGAAGGTCAGGGTGGGGTCGAACATCGAGTTGATGAGGTCTGCCACGGTGCCGGTGTATCGGGAGAGCGAGGCGAACGTCAGCGGCTCGTGGGTGAGGAAGTTGAACCACCAGGCGGGGCGGTAGGACGCGTCCAGGACCGTTTTGATGGTCAGCGCCGGCGGGATGGTCATGCCGTTGCGCACGTCGCGGAGGCGGGCGCCGGCAACGGCGGTGTCAACGGTGACCATGAGGGTGTCGTTGCCGGCCTTGGCGGCGCGCTCGATCAGTTCCAGCGAGCGGTCGCGGTCCGTCCACAGGTACAGCTGGAACCAGTTGCGGCCGTTCGGGGCGGCCGCGGCAACGTCCTCGATGGAGGCGGTGCCCATGGTGGAAAGGGTGTAGGGGATGCCTGCGGCTTCTGCCGCCTGTGAGCCCGCGTATTCGCCCTCGGACTGCATCATGCGGGTGAAGCCGGTGGGGGCGATGCCCACGGGGAGCCGGGAGGACTTGCCCAGGATGTCGGTGCTCAGGTCGATCTTGGAGACGTTCCGCAGGATGCCGGGCCGGAACTCGATGTCCAGGAATGCTTCGCGGGCGCGGCGCAAGGTGATCTCGGCTTCGGCGGCGCCGTCGGTGTAGTCGAAGGGCGCCTGCGGGGTGCGGCGCTTGGCAATGTCGCGCAGTTCCCAGATGGTGCTGGCGCGCTTGAGCCTGGCTTCCTTGCTGAACTCGGGCTTCTTGAACTGCATCAGCGGGGCCAGGTCCGAGTACTTCGGAATACGGCGCTTCAGCGCTGCCGGTACGGCCGACGGGGCAGCGGCGCGCGGCGCGGAAGTCGGGACATCGGTGGCGTCCGGAGCCGGGGTGGTCTCGGGATTGTTCGGCTGGATGGTGTGGGTCATGGCTTCCTCCGTTGGTGGGCCGGACAGCTCGCAGACCAGTAATTAATGGTCCAGCGTGTGTGGTCTAACCACACTCTAGGGCATGTGGTCCAACCACATCAAGTAGGATGGCGGTATGCGTACCCACCAGCTTGTCCTGCACTGGATCGAGGGCCAGCTCTCTGAAGGCAAACTGGCTGTGGGCGGACGGCTGCCCGCCGAACGGACCCTTGCCGAGCAGCTGCAGGTTTCGCGCACGTCAGTGCGTGAGGCGATCCGCATCCTGGAAGCCATGGGCGTAGTCCGTGCCGGCGTCGGCTCCGGTCCGGAAGCGGGGACTGTGGTGATTTCGGATCCGACGGCGGCGCTTGGCTCGGCCCTTCGGCTCCACGTGGCAACCCAACACTTGCCGGTGTCCGACATTGTCCAGACCCGCGTCCTGCTTGAATCCTGGGCTGCGGCCCATGCCCGCCCTGATTCGCCAGAGCTCACCGGTGCCGCCCGGCTGCTGGAAGAAATGGATGCCGGCGGGATGGCCGTGGACGACTTCCTTGCCCTCGACGTCCGCTTCCACCTTGCCCTGGCTGACGCCGCGGGAAACGCCGTAGTCAGCGCCATGATGGGTTCCCTGCGCGAATCCATCACCGGCTATGCGTCACGGCTCACGGGAAACCTTCCGGACTGGGATGCCACCGCGTCACGGCTGAGGGCGGAGCACCACGGGATCCTGGACGCCATCCGGAACGACGACGGCGAGCGGGCAGCCAAGCTTGTGGCTGCACATATTGAGGGCTACTACCGGGAGGCCGGGGTCAGGCACCCCGCCTGACTCACAAGACGCCGAAAGAGCAGTTCGCGCCAGTGTGCCTCGTCAACACTGCCGCGAACTGCCACCTCGCGGATGGTCCGGCTGCTCAGCCGTGCGCGATTTTGCGGGGCGCCTTGGCCGGTCCACTGCTGGACCGGATTTCAAGCCGCGGCTGGTAGCGGCTGCCGGGGGCGTCGTTTTCTTCCTTGCGGATGAGCGAACGCATCTGGTGCCAGGCCTGCTGGCCAAGCTCGGTGATGGGCACGGCGGCGGTGGTCAGGGTGGGCGTGGTGTAGCGGGCGAACGGGATGTCGTCGAAGCCCGTTACCGAGATGTCGCCGGGAACATCCACTCCCCGTTCGTGGAGCCCGCTCATGAGGCCCATGGCAACGAGGTCGTTGAACGCGAGAATGCCCGTAGCGCCGCTGTCCAGCACGGCGTCCACTGCTTCGTGGCCGGTGTCGAAGTCGGAGCCGCCTTCGAGCATCAGGACCTCCACCTGCGGGTGCTCCGCCTTGAAGGCCTCCAGGCCCTGGAGCCGGAGCCCGTTGGATGCACTGCGCGGCGGACCGGCCAGGAACGCCAGACGCGTGTGGCCGAGTTCCACCAGATGCCCGGCGAGGTCCTGGACGCCTTGTCCGTAGTCCACCACGAGGCTCGGAACGCCGGCCGCTGTTGTGGTCCTGTTGATCAGTACCAGCGGGTGCAGCGAAGGCACCAGCTCCTCCAGTTCGGCGTCGCTCATGCGCGGCGCGCACAGCACCAGCCCGTCGCACCGGCGGCGGGCCTCGCCGGCGAGGATTGATTCCTCGCGGGAGACTTCGAAGGAATCGGCGATCAGGACGCGGTAGCCGTCCTGCGCCGCCGCGCGGCTGAGTCCGCGCAGGATGGCCTGGAAGGTGGGGTTGGCAAGGTCCGGAACCACAATGCCAATGGTGTCCGTTTTTCCCAGTGCAAGACTCCGGCCGACCGGGTTCGGCTGGTACTTCAGTTCCGCTGCTGCGGCCCGCACACGGGCTGCGATCTCGGGGTCGACGGTGAAGTTGCCGTTCATCACTCGCGAAACCGTGGCATGCGAAACGCCGGCCTTGACGGCAACATCCGCGATGCCGATCCTGCCGGTTGCCGATCTCCTGACCATGGTCTGCCTTTCGTAAGTCCCTCGGGCCATTCTGCCGCCAGAGGGCTGGCGATGTTTCCGGCAGATGGCGGTGTCGTGAGAAAAAGCATATAACGCCCCGGAAAGCGATTTCTAGGGTTAGCGCGGCGATCCGCTACCCCTGCGGAGGCGCCCGACAGGACTGTCGCCTAGAAAACGCTTTCTCACAAGGAGGATAATGGTTGACGTGAGCTGCTTGCTCTTGGTACAAATCATATAACGCTTATGAGAAAACGCTTTCTCGGTATGTCCAGCAACCGGCACATTGCGCCACCACGAACGGCCGCCCTCCGGCCGAGTATTGAGCCATCGAAAGGGACCCTCATGGTCAACACAGCCGAATCGAGTTCTGCTACCGCCGCCTTCACTTCCGCTCCGCTGACCGGCGCCGCAGCTGAAAGCGCCCAGGAATCAGCCGCTCCGGAGTCCGGCGCGGGCGCCAAGGCGCGTGTAGCCTTGATCGGCACCGGCGGCCGCTCCGAGATGTACATCCGGGCCATCTTCGGCAAGCACGCGGACACCGCGGAACTGGTGGCGTTCTCCGACGTCAACCCCGGCCGGGTGGAGTTCTACCAGAAGCTCATCCAGGAACTGGGCGCCCCGGGTCCGGTGGCCTCCTTCGACCCCGCGGACCTGACCGCGTTCATCCAGGCCAACAACATCGACCGCGTGGTGGTGACCACGCCGGACTACACCCACGCGGATTACATCGTGGAGGCACTCGAGGCGGGCGCCGACGTCGTTGTCGAAAAGCCGCTGACCATCGATGTCGAGGGCTGCCGCCGGATCACCAAGGCGGTGGCAGAGACCGGCCGCAACGTTGTGGTCACGTTCAATTACCGCTATTCGCCGCGCAACAGTGCCCTGAAGGAGATCATCCAGAGCGGTGTGATCGGCAAGGTCACCTCGATCGACTTCAGCTGGGTCCTGGACACGGTCCACGGCGCGGACTATTTCCGCCGCTGGCACCGGGAGAAGAAGAACTCCGGCGGCCTGCTGATCCACAAGGCGTCCCACCACTTCGACCTCGTCAACTGGTGGATTAATGACGTCCCGGAGCGGGTGTTCGCCTCCGGGGGCCTGTTGTTCTACGGCGACAAGAACGCCGCCGAGCGCGGCCTGGGTCCGCGTCCGGAGCGTGGAACGCCTGACGCCGGCACCCCCGCTGGTGCCGAAAAGGATCCTTTTGCGCTGGACCTCCGCGACGATGAGCGACTGAAGGCCCTCTTCCTCGATAACGAGCACTACGACGGCTACCGCCGCGACCAGGATGTCTTCACCGGCGGCATCACCATCGAGGACAACCTGGCCCTCGTGGTGGAGTACCAGGGCGGTCCGCGCCTGAGCTACTCCCTGAACGCCCACAGCCCGTGGGAAGGCTACCGCGTGGCGGTCAATGGCACCGAAGGCCGGGCCGAACTCGAAGTGGTGGAACGCGCCGCCGTCCTCAGCAGCACCGACAAGAAGACGGTTGTGGACCCCAGCGCCACCCCCGTTGAGGAGGACGACGCGATCCGGCGCAACGGCGAACGCCTTGTGGTCCAGCGGCATTGGGAGCCCGCCTACGAGGTGCCCATCGTGAACGGTGAAGGCGGCCACGGCGGCGGGGACGAACTCCTCCTCTCCGACCTTTTCAACGGTCCCGGCGAGGACCCGCTCGGCCGTCCCTCCGGCTACCTTGACGGCCTCCGCTCCGTCTCGGTGGGCATCGCCGGCAACGCTTCGCTGGAGTCCTCCGTTCCCGTCCGCATCGAAGACCTGGAACTCGGCGCCGATCTTCGCCGCGGCGCCTAGTCCGCGGCCTGAAATCCTAAAGGAATCATCATGAGCAGGATTTTTGTCACCGGCGGCTCCGGCCGGCTGGGACGCAGCGTGGTGGCCGGCCTCGCCGGAGCGGGCCACGAGGTCATCTCGGTGGACCGCGACGCGATCCCCGCGGACCAGCTGCCGGCCGGCGTCGTGCAGGAGACCGGCGACCTGCTGGCCCCGGGCGAGGCGCTGCGCCTTCTCCGGGAAACCAGGCCCGACGCCGTCATCCACCTTGCGGCGATCGCCGTACCGTTCAGCGCCCCGGAAGAGGTCATCTTCGCCACCAACACGCGGCTCGCGTTCGCTGTCATCAGCGCCGCCACGGAACTGGGCATCGGCAGGATTGTCACCGCCAGCAGCCCCACCGCGCTGGGCTACGGCTGCCCTGCCGGCTGGCTGCCGGAGAGCTTCCCGCTGGATGAACGCACCACGCCCAAGCCGTGGAACGCCTACGCGCTGTCCAAGCTGATCGCCGAGCAGACCGTTCAAATGTTCGCCACCGCCCAGGGCCAGAAGATCCGCTACGCCGCGTTCCGGCCCTGCTACGTGATCTCGCCGGAGGAATGGGAAGGCGCGCCAACGCAGCAGGGCCACACCGTGGCCGAACGCCTTGCCGACCCCGCACTGTCAGCGCCGGCGCTATTCAACTACGTGGACGCCCGCGACGTCGCAGACTTCCTGGACGTGCTCCTGCAGAAAATGGACTCCATCCCCAACGGCGAGACTTTCTTCGTCGGAGCCGCGGACGCCCTCGCCACCGCGCCACTGGCCGGGCTCATGCCCCGCTACCTGCCCGGCAGCGAAACCCTGGCCGCCGTCCTGACCGGCACCAGCCCCGCCTTCTCCATCGCCAAGGCCCGTGACCTGCTCGGCTGGGAACCCAAACGCAGCTGGCGGACCGAACTGAAAACCACCACCAACCTCAACGACGAGACATCCGCCCCGCTGGTCACAGCCGGAGCCGGAGCCAAGGAGACACCATGAAATTCGACGGCGTTTTGTTTTTCCCCGTCACCCCGTTCACGCCGGAAGGAACTGTTGATGTGGAGCTCCTCAAGGAGCACATCGGCTCGCGGCTTCCGTTCGGACCCGGCGGTGTGTTTCCAGCCTGCGGGACCGGCGAATTCCATGCCTTGAGCATCGACGAGGTGCGCACCGTGGTGACCGCCGCCGTCGAGGTTGTGGCAGGGAAGGTGCCGGTGGTGGCCGGAGCCGGCGGGCCGCTGGGGCACGCCCTTGCTGCCGCCCGTGTTGCCGAGGAAGCCGGCGCCGATGCACTCCTGGTCCTGCCGCCGTACCTGGTCACCGGACCCACCGACGGACTGGTGGCGTACATCGAGGCAGTGGCGGACGCCAGCAGCCTCCCGGTGATCGTGTACCACCGCGGCAACGCCAAGTTCAC
>JBKKDH010000147.1:0-21913 GCA_046708445.1 Arthrobacter sp. | reverse complement strand
TGGGCAAATCGAAGACGGCCAGGTCGCTGATGATCCGATCCACGCAGCTGAGCCCGGTAAGCGGCAGGGTGCATTCGGTCACGATTTTGGCGGTGCCGTCCTTGGCGTTATGCTCCGTCAGGACCACTACGCGCGGGGTGCCGGCGACGAGGTCCATGGCCCCGCCCATTCCTTTGACCATCTTGCCGGGGATGGTCCAGTTGGCGAGGTCGCCGTCGCCGGAGACCTGCATGGCACCGAGGATGGCAACCTTCACGTGGCCGCCGCGGATCATGCCGAAGGACGTGGCGGAGTCGAAGATGCTGCCGCCGTCGAGCACGGTGACGGTCTGCTTGCCGGCGTTGATGAGGTCCGCGTCTTCCTCGCCCTCGTAGGGGAACGGGCCCATGCCCAGCAGGCCGTTCTCGCTCTGCAGGACCACGCGGACGCCGTCGGGCAGGTTGTTGGCCACCAGCGTGGGGATGCCGATGCCCAGGTTGACGTAGTCGCCGTCGTTAAGTTCTTCGGCCGCGATGGCAGCCATTTCATCCCTGGTCCAGGCCATGGGGGTTCTCCTTGGGTTCAAAGTTTTGGGGCTTAAGTGTTCGTTCGCGCAGGGGGGCGGGGTCAGGCGGGGACGGGCTCGGAGGTGCGGGGGCGGACGGTGCGCTGCTCGATGTCCTTCACCCGCACCGAAGCCTGGACCAGCCGCTGGACGTAGACGCCGGGAGTGACGATGTGGTTGGGATCCAGCGTCCCCGGTTCCACGATGACTTCGGCTTCTGCGATGGTGACCGCGCCCGCTGTGGCCACTACCGGATTGAAGTTCCGGGCGGTGTAGCGGTAGATCAGGTTCCCGTCCGTGTCAGCCGTGTGGGCATGGACCAAAGCGACGTCGGCGCGGATGGCGCGCTCCTGCACGTACGTTTCGCCGTCGAACTCTGCAAGCGGCTTGCCCTCGGCGACGAGCGTTCCGACTCCGGTCTTGGTGTAGAAGGCGGGGATGCCGGCGCCGCCGGCGCGGAGGCGTTCGGCCAGAGTGCCCTGCGGCGTGAACTCCACCTCAAGCAGGCCGGCGAGGTACTGCTCGGCGAACAGTTTGTTCTCACCAACATACGAGGCGATGACTTTGCGGACCTGGCCGGCTTCGATGAGGACGCCCAGGCCCTTGCCGTCCACGCCCATGTTGTTGGACACCACGGTCAGGTCCCGGACGCCCGAGTCGCGGACAGCCTCGATCAGGTCAGCCGGGATGCCGCTCAGGCCGAAGCCGCCCACGGCCAGGGTGATCCCGTCACGCAGGGCACCGCGGAGGGCGTCAGGGGCGCTTGGTTTCAGTTTGGACATGCTTTTCTCCTCGTTGAGAGTGGGCCTGGGGCAGCATTCCACTTTATGGACAACTGCGCTGGTTTCGAAGCGTACGGGTGCGAATCGGGGACTGTCAAGGCGCCAGAACTGCGACATTTCTGGCGGTTTTACAGTGTGGACGGTAAGCTTGGAGAAGTCCACAATATGGATGCTTTGCCGGCCGAAAGGGCTTACATGAACCAGAATCCCGTGCAGGGCGCGCAGGTTGTCAGCCGCATCGCCGGGCTGCTGCGCATCGCAGGCCGCAAACCCGAGGGCAGCCCGCTCGTGGAGCT
The DNA here is from genome assembly GCA_046708445.1 of Arthrobacter sp. Lineage (GTDB taxonomy): Bacteria > Actinomycetota > Actinomycetes > Actinomycetales > Micrococcaceae > Arthrobacter. The sequence continues at coordinate 20,291 of JBKKDH010000147.1, read as the reverse complement.
GGTGAAGGAATCGGGCCTCACCCGGCCCACGGTCCACCGCCTGCTCACCTCCCTTGCGGCAGAGGGACTGCTGGACCACGATGCCCGGACCGGCAACTGGGTCCTGGGGCCGGAAATCCTGCTGATGGGGTCCGTGGCGTCCGCGCGTTTCCCGCTCGAGGAGATTGCCCGGCCCAGCCTGCGGCGGCTGGCGGAGGAGAGCGGGGAGAGTGCCTTCTTTTCCATTCGCCGGGGAGCGGAGACGGTGTGCCTGCTCCGAGAGGAAGGCAGCTTCCCGGTGCGCTCCTTCGTGCTGCACGAAGGAGTCCGGTTCCCGCTGGGCGTCGCCTCTGCCGGAACAGCGATCATGGCGTTCCTGCCGGAGAACGAGCAGGAACAGCTGCTGGCACACTGGGCTGGCCATGCGGGCACGTTCGCCGAAGCACACACGGCAGAGGTTGTCCGGGCCAGCCTTGCCAGGACGCGCGAGACTGGTTATTCGGTGAATCCCGGCCTGGTCCTGGAAGGCAGCTGGGGGATGGGCGCCGCCGTCTTTGACCAGGCGGGACGGCCCGCGTGGGCACTTTCGCTGACCGGCATCGAACCACGCTTCCGCGAAGACCGGCAGGAGTTCCTGGGACGGCTCCTGATGGAGGAAGCCCACCGCATCACGAACAAACTGGGTTCTTCCGGCAGGGAACTGTTGTGACGGCCATCGGGGCGTGCCTACGCTAGCGATAGAGTGCCACACACCCCAAAGGAGCCAGGGACATGAGCACCAATGTCTACTTCGAACAGTACGGCGATCCGCAGGTCCTGAAGGTCGGGCCGGCGGAGCTGCCGGAACCCGCGGACGGGGAGGTGCGGGTGGAGTTCCGCGCCATTGGCGTCAACCCGACGGACTGGAAGCTGGTGGCCGGACAGCTCAGCAAAGTGGCCCCGCTGGACCTCCCCGAAGTGCCGGGCAGCGAGGCCGCCGGAGTGGTCACGGCCGTGGGGCCGGCATTCGAAGGTTTCGCCGTGGGCGACGAGGTCATCTGGAGCGGCTTCACGGGCGGCTACCGGATGGAGGCCGTCGTGCCTGCCGATCAGCTCACGCCGCTGCCCGCCGGCGTCGACTTTGAACAGGCGGCCTGCCTTCCGGTGGCCGGCGGCACCGCCTATTCAGCCTTGAAGCAGCTGGGCGTGGGCGAAGGCGATACGGTGCTGATCCACGCGGCGGCCGGCGGAGTGGGCTCTGCGGCCGTCCAGATTGCCCAGGCCTTCGGCGCACGGGTGATCGGCACCGCGTCCGAAGCCAACCAGGACTACCTGCGCGAGCTGGGCGCGGAGGCCGTCACCTACGGACCCGGCCTGGCGGACCGCATACGGTCAGCCGCTGAAGAGGCGGGTGCCGTCACTGCCGTTCTGGACGCTGCTGGGACGGAGGAGTCCGTGGCAGCCACGGTGGAACTGCTTCCGGACCGGAGCAGGGCAGTCATCACCTCGCCGGGCAAGCACTCACGGGAGGCCGGGATTGCCGCCGTGAAGCAACAGGAGGGCCGCATTATGGACGTGGCGACGCTCGCCGCCGAAGGCCTGATTACTTTCACTATTGCCCACCGGTTGCCGCTGGTCGAGGCGGCCGAGGCGCTGGAACTCAGCCGGAGCGGGCACGGGCACGGCAAGATTGTCCTGCTGCCCTAAGGGTTCCGGCGCCGGGCCCGCGGGCGTTCACCGCGTTCCTGGTCCAACGTCATCATGGGCTTCGACGAGCCATGCCTCGATGTCGGCATCCAGCTGGTCAGCCTCCGCGAACGTGAACCGGTGGGTGTAGACCTTCCTGGTGGTGGCAGTCGCCGGCGGCCAGCACCAGGGCGCGGAACCGGCGGAAAAGTTCGACGGCGGCCGGCGGCTTTCCCGCGAGGTAACTGTCGACGTCGTGGCTCATCTACGCCGTGCGTCAGGCCCGCTTAGAGGCCGACCCGCGGTTCCTCGGGACCCTCGTGCTTCCACCAGGTGTCGAAGATCGTGACGGGGACAGTTCGCTTGTGGCGCGTGCGCAAGTATTTTTCCTCGATCTTTTGGGCCACCTCGTCCGTGACGTCGCGGCCCTCGAGGTAGTCGTCGATCTGGTCGTAAGTGATACCCAGTTCGTCTTCGTCGGTGCGGCCGGGCTTGCCGTCCAGGAGGTCCGCGGTGGGCACCTTTTCCCAGACGCGTGCTGGGGCTCCCAGTTCGGCCAGCAGTTCACGGTTCTGGCGCTTGTTCAGGCCGAACAGGGGCAGGATGTCCGCGCCGCCGTCGCCGTACTTGGTGAAGAATCCGGTGACCGACTCGGCGCCGTGGTCGGTGCCGATGACCAGGTAGTTGTGTTCGCCGGCAAGCGCGTACTGGGCGATCATGCGGGTGCGGGCCTTGGTGTTGCCCTTGTGGAAATCGGAAATCCCGTTTCCGACGGTCTTCTCGAACTCGTCCTCGAAGCCGTCCACGGCGGCCGAAATGTTGAACGTCCACTCGGTCTTGGCCTGGATGAAGTCCAATGCTGCTTGGGCGTCGTCCTCATCGTGCTGTACCCCGTACGGCAGTCGCACAGCCACGAAGTTGGCCTCCACGCCCTCGGCCTCCAGCTCCTCAACGGCAAGCTGGGCCAGGCGGCCGGCCAGTGACGAGTCCACGCCGCCGGAGATGCCGAGAACAAAGCCTTTGGTGTGTGTGGCCTTGAGGTAGTCCTTGAGGAAGGCCACGCGTTTACGCACCTCCCCGACGGGATCGATCCGGGGCTGCACGCCCATTTCTTCAACGATTCTGGCCTGGAGTTCGCGCATGTGTCCCAGCCTAGCCAGCGGTGTCAATAACGCTCAACTGTGTCCTGAGGAGCCGGTCCCGTGGAGCCGATCCCGTGGAGCCGCGGACGGTGAGGTGGGTGGGCATCACGGCGCGGCTTCGCCTGCCGCCGCCGGCCAGCGGGTTCAGCTGGGCAAGCAGCATGGAGACAGCCACCCGGCCGGCCCGGCCATGTAAGCAATCCTGGTGTGGCCCAGCGAAATGAGGTGGTCCAATGCCTGGCTGGTGGCTGGGGAGTGTCCAATTATTGGCAATCGGTTGTCATTGATTGGCATGATGCCTAGACTAAACAGGAGCATCTTTCTGTGAACCGAGTCACCCACGCGCCGTAGCTGGAATCCACGGCTGCCCCCCGCCGCGAGGGTCCTACCGAGGAGATTCCCTTGACCCCAGCACCATCCGCAACCTGGCAGCTCTCGGGATTCGGCGATGAAATTGATCCGGATCCGGCCATCCAGGCATCGGTGCTGCTGGCGTTGGGTGCCAGCCACATCGAGGTCCGCAGCGCCTGGGGAACGAATGTTTCCGAGCTGGCAGCCGAGCAGGTTTCCGCGCTCAAGGAAATCCTCGATGCCAAGCGGCTCAAGGTCTCGGCGGTAGCCAGCCCCATCGGCAAGGTGGATGTGAGCCTGCCGGTGGAACACGAGGTGGAGCGGCTTCGCCAGATCATTTCCGTGGCCAAGGGCCTGGACACCAAGTACGTCCGGATCTTCTCCTTCTACCGGGCCGAAGGCCGGGGCGCGGAAGACATCCGCGACGACGTCCTGGTCCGCATGGGTGCGCTGGCGGCACTTGCCGAGGAATCCGGCGTCGTGCTCCTGCATGAGAATGAAAAGGACATCTACGGCGATACGCCGCAGCGTGTGCTTGACATCATGGAGTCCGTAAACTCGCCCGCGCTTCGCGTTGCCTGGGACAACGCCAACTTCGTGCAGGTGGGCGTCAAGCCGTACACCGACGGGTACGCCCTCCTGCGCCCGTACCTTGAGTACCTCCAGGTCAAGGATGCGCTGTCCACCACGGGAGAGGTAGTGCCTTCCGGCGAAGGCGACGGCGAACTTGACGCCACCATCGCCGCGCTCAAAGCTGACGGGTTCGCGGGCTTCGCGTCCCTGGAACCCCACCTGGCCAGCGCGCATGAGCTGGGCGGATTCTCGGGACCAGTGGCCTTCGGCATTGCGGCCCGCGCCTTTGCCGCGCTCGCTGCGAAGAACGGGGTTGAACTCTCTTGAGTACGACGGCGGCGGTCATCGGCTGCGGCGATGTTTCCGCCGTGCACTTCGAGGCGGTTGCAAAGCTCGACGGCGCCACGCTGGTTGCGGTCTGCGATACGGATCCGCAGCGGCTGGCTGCCGCCGTGGCGGCCTACGACGTACCGGGCTTCGCTGACCACGTGGCCCTTGTCGAGGCGGTCCGGCCCGACGTCGTGCATATCTGCACTCCGCACAACCAGCATGCTTCCGTGGCCGCGTACTGCATGGAGCACGGCGTGAACGTCATCGTGGAAAAGCCGCTGGCACACACCCTCGCCGAGGGGCGGCGCCTGGTTGAGGCCGCTTCTTCAGGCACAGCGAAAATCGCCGTGTGCTTCCAGAACCGGTACAACGCGACGGCGCAGGCCATGCATGCCCTGCTCTCATCCGGCGAGTTGGGGGCCGTGGTGGGGGCGTCGGCGACCGTGATGTGGCAGCGTGCCCCGGCGTATTACCAGAGCCGGCCTTGGCGGGGAACCTGGGCCGGCGGCGGCGGTGGGTTGATGATGAACCAGGCCATTCACACCGTTGACCTGCTCCAATGGCTGGTGGGCGACGTCGTGAAGGTTACCGGCAATGCCTCCACACGTTTCCTGGGCGGCACCATCGAGGTGGAGGACACCGCGGAATTTGTCGCGGAACACGCCGGCGGGGCGCGGAGCGCGTTCTATGCCACCCTGGCCAACGCCTTCAACGCACCGGTGACCCTCGATGTCGTGACCGAAAAGGCCGTTCTCAGCCTTCGCGGTGACCTGACTGTCAGCCATGAGGACGGACGCGTTGATGTTGTCCCGGAACGGACGAGTGACTCCGGCGGCCGGTCCTACTGGGGCGTCTCCCATGAGCTCCTGATCAACGACTTCTACGCCCGGCTTGATGAGGCGGAGCCGTTCTGGATCAGCCCCTCGGAGGCCGACAAGTCCCTGCGGATCATCAAAGACCTCTACAGGCAGAGCTACCCGGACTCGGTGCACCAGGTCTCCTGAGCATACGGGCACGATGGCCCTAACGGGGCCGAATACAACGGAGGACCACCATGGCAAACACAGCCACTATCGGCGTACAGGCGATGATGCTGAAAGACAGTTTCGCGGAGATCGGGGCGTTTGAGACGCTCCGCAAGGTCAGCGCGATCGGCTACAACGCCGTCGAAATTTCCCAGATTCCCATGACTCCCGGGAACGCGGCGGAGCTTGACCGGGCCCGGCTGGAACTCGGCATGGACATCGCCGCTTTGTCCGTGGCGATGGAAACCCCGAAGGGGATGCCGGGTGATTCGCTCCAGGACCATTTCGACAAGATCGTGGACGACGCAACGCGCCTCGACACCAAGCTCCTGCGGATCGGCATGGTGCCGTTCCCGGCCATGAAATCGATCGACGCAGTGATCTCTTTCGCAAAGCAAGCCAACGATTATGCCGAGCGCCTGCAGGAGCAAGGGCTCAGCCTGTACTACCACAACCACCACATCGAATTCGCGAAGTTCGACGGCAAGTACATGCTGGACATCATTGCCGAGAACTCCCCGGCCATGGGCCTGGAAATCGACGTGCACTGGGTCCAGCGCGGCGGCCTGGATCCGGTCCGCACCCTGCAGAAGTACGCCGGGCGGACAGCTATGGTGCATCTGAAGGACTACCGGATCGGCCAGCTGCCGGAGTCCGCCTTCGGCCTGCTGGACAACGGCGACATCAAGGGCTTTATGGCCGAATTCAAGGACGTGGTCCAATTCGCCGAGGTGGGCGAAGGCAACCTGGACTTCCCGGCCATCGTCCCCGCCGCCCAGGCTGCCGGCGCCCAGTACCTTCTGGTGGAGCAGGACCAGTTGTATGGCCGCACGGTCTGGGATGCCCTGCAGACCTCCCACGACAACCTGGTGGCCATGGGCCACGCCGACCTCTTCCAACCGACAAGCCTTTCCGAGACCAGCACAACGAAAACGGAGATCCACTTATGAGCACGAAAGTCCGCCTCGGCATCATCGGCCTGGGCCAGCAGGGCGGGGCCTACGCCAGGTTCATCGCGGACGGCATGGTCCCGAACATGGTGGTCGGTGCCCTGTGCGACACCGATCCGGCGAAGAAGGGACTGGCGGCTTCCCAATACCCGGACGCGCCCTTCTACGAGAACTACATCGCCATGCTGGAGAGCGGCGACGTCGATGCTGTGGTCACCTGCGTACCGCATTTCCTGCACCCGGAAATGGGCATCGAAAGCCTGAAGCGAGACATCCACGCCCTGGTGGAAAAGCCGGCGGGCGTGTACACCAAGCAGGTCAAGGAGCTCAACGACTTCGCAGCGGGCAAGCCTGAACTCTCCTTCGCCATCATGTTCAACCAGCGGAACAACCCGCTGTACCGGAAGCTCAAGGAGATCGTCGGAAACGGCGAAATCGGCAGCATCCGCCGCACCAACTGGATTATCACTAACTGGTGGCGGCCGCAGGGCTACTACAACTCCAGCGAGTGGCGCGCCACGTGGGGCGGCGAAGGCGGCGGGGTCCTGGTCAACCAGGCGCCGCACCAGCTGGACTTGTGGCAGTGGATCTGCGGTGTGCCCAAGTCCGTGTATGCGAAGGTGGCCTACGGCTTCCGCCGGGACATCGCCGTCGAGGATGAAGTCACCGCGGTAGTTGACTATGGCGACGGCGCCACTGGCGTCTTCGTGACCGCCACGCATGACCTCGTGGGCACAGACCGCTTCGAGATCCTCGGCGACCAAGGCAAGATCGTCGTCGAAAATTCCAAGACTGCCACCGTCACACGCCTGGTTAAGCCCGAGCGCGAACTCAGCGACGCCATGGACATGGACGGTGTCCGCAAGCTCTTTATGGGCGAGCTGAACCCCGAGCAGTACTACACCACCGAAGTCATCGAGTTCGAGTCAGTCTGGGGTGGCCAGCACGCCGGCGTCCTGGAAAACTTCGCCGCCAACATCCTGGACGGCACCCCGCTGCTGGCGCCGGGCTCGGACGGCATCAACGGTGTCCGCCTGGCCAACGCCATTCATCTCTCCAGCTGGACCGGCACGGAGGTGGGCCTGGACTTCGACGAGGAGGAGTTCCTTGCCGAGCTGAACAAGCGCATCGCCGACGAAGGCAAGTTCCCTGAACGCTCCTAGCCCACCCCTGGGAAGCACCGCACGCGGCAACCGCTGGCCAAGAACAGCCCAGTTGGGCTCTTTCCTCGTTAGGATGGGGCGGTGACTGAACCCATAACGCCGGATGTTGCCGCAACACCAGGTCCCGCCAAAAAGCACCTCCGGGACGGCAAGTCCAACGCCACCATCTACGACATCGCCAAGGTCGCCGGCGTCAATCCGTCCACGGTTTCCCGTGCGCTCAGCAAGCCGGGAAGGGTCAGCGCCAAGACGCAGAAACTCATTGAGGATGCGGCCGCCGGGCTGAACTACCAGGTCAACCCATTCGCGCGGGCCCTGCCGACGGGCCGGACCAGTACCTTCGGCCTGATCGTCGCTGACATCACCAACCCGACCTTCTTCGACATCATCCGCGGGGCCGAGACTACGGCCACCGTGCGTGACTACACCCTGGTGCTCGCCGAGTCCGCGGAGTCAGCTGTCACCGAACTGACGGCGGCCCGCCGGATGATGGCAACCGTGGACGGCCTCATCCTGGCCAGCCCTCGCATGGATGACGACGACATCCGCACCCTCGCGCGCCACAAACCCGTGGTGGTCATCAACCGCGAGGTCGACGGCGTGCCTTGCGTGGTCCCGGACGTCAACAAAGGCATCAGCGAGGCTGTCCGCAGCCTGGCCGCCAACGGGCACCACAAACTTGCCTTTGTTGCGGGGCCTCCGCAGTCCTGGATGTCCGCCCGCCGCTGGGACGGCGTGCAGGCAGCCTGTGAGTGGTCCCGGCTTGAGGCCGTTCTGCTGGAATCCACCAAACCCACAGTCGACGGCGGCAGGCAGGTCGCGCGCGACGTCCGGGCCAGCGGTGCCACTGCGGTGCTGACCTACAACGACCTCCTGGCCATCGGGCTCATGCAGGAACTCCAGGCCGCAGGCGTTGTGGTTCCGGACCAGATCAGCATCGTGGGCTTCGACGACATCTTCGGGGCGGATTTCACCACCCCGCCCCTGACCACTGTGCGTTCGCCGCTGGGGGAGTGCGGCTCAGGTGCAGCCACTAGGCTGCTTGATCTCCTGCAGGGAACGGGCGAGCCCGCCGGCACCCTGCGCGTCGAAACGGAGCTGGTGCTGCGGGGCTCAAGCGGGCGGCTGCTTCCCGCCGGCTAGCCCGGCGGAGACCCGCAACCGTGTGGCAATTATTGGCAACCGGTTGACAATCGCCATGTGCGCGCCGGACCATGGACGTATGTCACAGTCGATTGCCGCCAACCCTGACAGGCTCCTGCCCGCGGATCCCGGAACGCGCAGCATTGCGCGGGGCCTCCTGCAGCGTGTTCAGGACCTGCCCGTCATTTCCCCGCATGGGCACGTTGATGCCGCGGTCATCGCGGACAACACGCCTTTCCCGGACCCGGCGGCGCTGCTGGTCAGCCCGGATCACTACGTCACCCGGCTGATCCACGCCAGCGGCGTACCACTGGAGCGGCTGCGCGGCTCGGCAGCAGGGGAACCTGATTCCCGCACTGTCTGGCGCGAGTTCTGCAAGGCCTGGCCGCTCTTCGAAGGCACCGCGTCGGGCTACTGGCTCCGTACCCAGTTCGAGAGCGTCTTCGGCCTCCGGCAGGAGATCAGTGCCGAGAGCGCCGACGCGAGCTACGATGCGATCTCGGCCAAGCTCCTGGAGCCCGGCTTCCGGCCCCGCCAGCTCTTCAAGGACTTCAACATCGAGGTCCTGGCAACCACAGACGATCCCCTGGACACCCTCGCCAGCCACCAGGCCATCGCCCAGGACCCCACCTTCCACGGCCGCGTCCTGCCCACCTTCCGCCCGGACGCCTACCTGAACATTGCGCACCCCACGTGGTCCGCGAACGTAGACCGCCTGATCGGGGCAGCGGGCGACGGCGCCACCGGCTATGCCGGCTTTATCACCGCGCTGGAAAACCGGCGTCGTTATTTTGTGGAGCATGGTGCAGTCTCCGCGGACCACGGCGTCCGAACCCCGGCAACGCTCAGGCTCGACGCCGGCGACGCGGCCAGGTTGTTCGAGCGCGCGCGCTTGGGCCAGGCCACGGCCCGGGACCGAGACGACTTCGAAGCCCACATGATGTACCAGATGGCGCGGATGTCCGTTGAGGACGGCCTGGTGATGACCATCCACCCGGGCTCCTACCGCAACCACCACGAACCTACCTTCACCACGTTCGGCGCCGACACGGGCCACGACATCCCGTTCGCGATCAACTACACCGAGTCGATCCGCCCCGTGCTGCAGGACTTCGGCACCGCCAAGGACTTCCACCTGGTGCTGTTCACGCTGGACGAGACCGTGTTCTCGCGTGAGCTCGCACCCCTGGCAGGCTTCTATCCGTCCGTCTACCTCGGCGCACCCTGGTGGTTCCTCGACGCGCCGGATGCCATGCTGCGCTTCCGCTCGGCCGTGACCGAAACCGCAGGGTTCTCCCGGTCATCGGGCTTCATCGATGACACGCGCGCGTTCTGCTCCATCCCCGCCCGGCACGATGCGTCCCGCCGGATCGAGGCGTCCTTCCTGGCCCGGTTGGTGGCCGAGCACCGCGTGAGCGAGGACCGCGCCCACGAACTGATCGTCGACCTTGTGGACGGCTCACCCCGACGGGTGTTCAAGCTGTGAGCGTCGACTTGGAGCCTGAGGCGGAATCTGCCGTCGACCTTCCCCGGCTCAACCGCCACCTGCGCCCGTCCGCCAAGGCGCCGGTGCGGATTGTCCACCTGGGGCTGGGCGCGTTCCACCGCTCGCACCAGGCCTGGTTCACGCATCGGGCATCCGACGCCGCGGACTGGGGAATCGCCGCATTCACCGGCCGCCGCCCTGACGCGGCCCTGGCACTGGCTGAGCAGGACGGACTGTTTACTGTGGTGGAACGCGCCGACGGCGGCGACTCGTTCGCCGTCGTCAGCAGCATTGTGGAGGCGGTGGACGGCGCGGACGTGCAGCGCCTGGTGGAACTGGTCGCTGCCCCCGCGACCGCCGTCGTCACCCTGACCATCACCGAAGCTGCCTACCGCATCGGCTCCGACGGGCAACTGGACCGCACCGCGTCCGACGTCGCCGCCGACCTTGCGCTGCTGGCCTCCGGCAACGGACATCCGACGACGCCGCTGGGCCGGCTGGTGCTCGCCCTCGCCGCGCGCCGGGCTGCCGGCGCGGGACCGCTCGCCGTGGTCTGCTGCGACAACCTCGCCAACAACGGCACCGTTGCCCGCAACGCCGTAGGGGGCCTCGCCGGAGCGTGGGATGCCGGCCTGGCCGAATGGATCGACGCCAACGTCAGCTTCGTCAGCACCTCGGTGGACCGCATCACCCCGCGCACCACCGACGCGGACGTTGCCGCCGTTGCGGCCGCCTGTGGCTACCGCGATAATTCGCCCGTGGTGGCTGAGCCTTTCACCAGCTGGGTGCTGAGCGGGGAGTTTCCCGCCGGTCGGCCCCGCTGGGAGGACGCCGGCGCCGTGTTCGTGGCCGACATTGAACCGTACGAAAACCGCAAGCTGTGGCTCCTGAACGGCGCCCACTCGCTCCTCGCGTACGCCGGACAGCTCCGCGGCCACACCACCGTGGCCCAGGCACTGGCCGACCCGCTGTGCCTGCAGGCCGTGGAACGCTTCTGGGACGAGGCCGAGGCCAACCTGGCCGGCAGCGGGACGGAAGGCACAGACCTGCAGATCCCTGCCTACCGCGCCGCCCTGTTGGAACGCTTCAGCAACGCCCGGATTGCCCACCACCTGGCGCAGATCGCCATGGACGGCAGCACCAAGCTGCGGATGCGCGCCGTCCCGGTACTCCAGGCCGAGCGGGCAGCGGGCAGGTCCGGTGCGGCCGCCGCACTGATGATCGCCGCCTGGATGGACTTCACCGCCGGTGGCCACACGCTGCAGGACCCCCTCGCGGGCGCGATTGCTGCCGCAAACCAACTGACTGGATCGGAGCGGACACAGGCCCTGCTTGCGCTGCTGGATCCGGCCCTTGCCAAGGACCGCGCCGTCATCGACCTCGTGGAGGACCTGCGCGGATCGTTCTGACCGCTGCCCGCCTCGATACCCCCGAAACTCAAACCCGACCTTGAAAGGACCTGCAGTGAAAATCATTGCCGCGGAAGTCTTCGTGACCAGCCCGTCCCGTAACTTCGTGACCCTCCGGATCACCACCGAGGACGGTGTGACCGGCATTGGTGACGCCACCCTGAATGGGCGCGAGCTCGCCGTCGCCGCTTACCTGAAGGAACACGTCGCGCAGCTGCTGATCGGCAAGGACCCGCACCGGATCGAGGACACCTGGCAGTTCCTGTACCGGTCCTCGTACTGGCGCCGTGGCCCGGTCACCATGGCCGCGATCGCCGCCGTCGACATGGCGCTGTGGGACATCAAGGGCAAAATGGCGGGCATGCCCGTCTACCAGCTCCTCGGCGGGGCCTCCCGCAACGGGCTCCGTGCCTACGGCCACGCGTCCGGTTCGGACATCGAGTCGCTCTTCGATTCGGTCCGCGAACACCTGGAGCTGGGCTACAAGTCGGTCCGCATCCAGACCGCCGTCCCCGGCATCAAAGCCGTCTACGGCGTTGCCGCGCAGGCGCAGGCCTCGGGCGAACGCTACGACTACGAGCCTGCCGGCCGCGGCGCGTTCCCCGCGGAGGAGGACTGGGACACCCGGGCCTACCTGCGCCACCTGCCCACCGTGTTCGAAGCCGTCCGGAACGAATTCGGACCCGAACTGCCGCTGCTGCACGACGGCCACCACCGCATGACCCCCATCCAGGCGGCCAAGCTGGGCAAGGCCCTGGAACCCTACGACCTGTTCTGGCTCGAGGACTGCACCCCGGCCGAAAACCAGGAAGCCCTGCGCCTGGTCCGCCAGCACACCACCACCCCGCTGGCCATCGGCGAAATCTTCAACACCGTCTTCGACTACCAGACCCTGATCAAGGAACAGCTGATCGACTACGTCCGCGCCGCCTCCACCCACTTCGGCGGCATCTCCCCGCTGAAGAAGGTCATGGACTTCGCCGCGCAGTACCAGATCAAGTCAGGCTTCCACGGCCCCACCGACATCTCCCCGGTGGGCTTCGCCGCGCAGCTGCACGATGGCCTGGACATCCACAACTACGGCATCCAGGAATACATGCAGCACTCGGACAAGACCAACGAGGTATTCGAACAGTCCATGACCTTTGTGGACGGCTATCTGCACCCGGGCGACAAGCCTGGCATCGGCGTCGAATTCAACGCGGAGGCAGCAGCCGCTTACCCCTACCAGCAGGCCTACCTGCCCTACAACCGCCTTGTTGACGGCACCGTCCATGACTGGTGAGACAGGGGCCGTGACGACCCAACCCCAACGGCACCGCATCGTCGTCATGGGCGTCTCAGGCTGCGGCAAGACCACCATCGGTGACCTCGTTGCCCGCGAACTGGGCGTACCGTTCCTCGACGGCGATTCCCTCCACCCGGTGGAAAACGTCGCCAAGATGGCTGCCGGAACGCCGCTCACGGACGAGGACCGCTGGCCCTGGCTCGCCATGGTGGGCAGCGAACTAGCGGCCGCCGGAAACGGCGGACTGGTACTCGCCTGTTCGGCCTTGCGCCGCAGCTACCGTGACGCCATCCGCGCCCAGGCCCCGGACACGGTCTTCCTGCACCTGCATGGCAGCAAAGAGGTCCTGCGGGCACGCACCGAAGGGCGCACCGGCCACTTCATGCCGCCCGCCCTGCTCGCATCACAGCTGGCCACGCTGGAACCGCTCGACGCCGACGAAGCCGGGATCGTCGTCGACATCGCTGCCCCGGTGAACCAGGTGGTGACCCAGGCGCTGGCCGGCATCGCCGGCGGCACCCGGCCCCGGCCGTTCGACGTCGACCTCCAGGCAGCGCCGTTCAACCTCGGCGACGACGCCGGGGCGTGGGTGGAATCCACCCTCGCCGGGATGAGCCTCGAGGAAAAGATCGGGCAGCTGTTCATCAACCACAACAACGCCTACTCCCCGGAATACTTAGACGGCGTCCTGGACACCTACCACGTGGGAGGCATGCGGTACCGACCGGGCCCATCCGCGGCCGTCCAGGAACACATCCGCTACGCGCAGTCCAAGAGCCGCATCCCGCTGCTGGTGGCTTCCAATCCGGAAATGGGGGGAGCTGGGAGCTGTGACGACGGAACGTTTGTCTCGACGCACCTGCAGGCCGGCTCGCACCCGGACATAACTATCGCGCGGCAAATGGGCCAGGTGGCCGGGGTGGAAACTGCGGCGCTGGGCTGCAACTGGGCGTTCGCGCCGATCGTGGACATCCATTACAACTGGCGCAACACGGTCATTGCCACGCGGGCCTTCGGCAACGCGCCGGAGATCGTGGTGGAGCGTGCGAAGGAGTACTTCGACGGGATCAGCGAATCTCCAACTGTCTGCGCCATGAAGCACTTCCCGGGTGACGGCGTGGACGAACGCGACCAGCACGTGGTCACGTCCTACAACACGCTCGGCTACGAGGAGTGGAACCGCACTTACGGGCACGTGTACCGCGAGATGATCGGGCACGGCGTGCAGTCCATCATGATCGGGCACATCGGGGCGCCGGAACTGTCCCGGCATTTTCGTCCCGGCCTGGCGAATGCGGACATCCTCCCCGCCACCCTGTCCCCGGAGCTGCTCCAGGACCTGCTCCGCGGCGAGCTGGGCTTCAACGGGCTGGTCCTCACTGACGCCTCGCACATGGTGGGCCTCACCCAGGCGATGAAACGCGAGGACCTGGTGCCGGCCACCATCGCCGCTGGCTGCGACATGTTCCTCTTCTTCCGTAACCCGGCAGAGGACTTCGGGTACATGCTGGACGGCTATAAGTCCGGGGTCATTACCGAGCAGCGCCTGCACGACGCCCTGCGCCGGATACTGGGGCTGAAGGCAAGCCTGGGGCTGCACCGGAAACCGGCCGCGGAGCTGGTTCCGCCGGTTGAAGCACTGGGCGTGATCGGCAGCGAAGCCCACCGGGCCATCGCGGCGGACATCGCGGACAAGACCGTCACGCTGGTCAAGGACACCGCCCACAACCTGCCCATCACTCCGGAGACCCACAAACGGATCCGGCTATACGGAATCTCCGGCGGTTCGGACTTCACCCGCGCGGACCCGTTGGCCTACCTGGACACGATCAAGGAGGAGCTGGAAAACGCCGGCTTCGAGGTGCACCTGTTCAAGACCGCGGAGCAGCGCGAAGCGGCGGGGGAGACCGGGATGAACTTCATGCGGGTCCTGTCCGAGGAGGCCACCGGCGACTACGCGGAGAAGTACGACGCTGCGTTTGTGTTCGCCAACGTGAAAGGGTTCGCGCAGGAGGCTGCCATCCGGATCAAGTGGTCCTCACCGATGGCGGCAGAGATCCCGTGGTACGTGACCGAGGTCCCCACCGTGTTCGTCTCGCTCAACCAGCCCAACCACCTGATCGACGTGCCGATGGTCAAGACCGCCATCAACGCCCATGCCGGAACTGTGGAGGCCATCCGGGCAACCATTGAAAAGATTCAGGGCAAATCGGAATTCCAGGGGACGTTCAATGAGAACGTCTTCTGCGATTCCTTCGACACCCGGCTGTAGCGTTGGTGCATGGAGCGGACGGGGTGCGCTGTTGTAGGCGGAGGGCCGGCGGGAATGATGCTGGGGCTGCTGCTGGCCCGGGCCGGTGTGAAGGTCACGGTCCTCGAAAAGCACGGCGACTTCCTGCGGGATTTCCGCGGTGACACCGTGCATGCATCCACCATCAGGCTGATTGACGAACTAGGGCTGGGCGACGCATTCCGCAAGCTCCCGCAGAGCAGGCTGAACAGTGTGGCTTTCCCTATCCCGGGCGCCGGCATGGTCACCGTCGGCGATTTCGCTTCGCTGAAGCCCCCGTACAACTACATCGCCATGATGCCTCAGTGGGACTTCCTGAACTTCCTGGCCACCGAGGCGGAGCGCGAACCCTCGTTCACGCTCCTGATGGAGCATGAAGCAACGTCATTAATGTTCGACGGCGGGCGCGTCACCGGTGTCCGCTACCGGACGCGTGCGGGGACGGAAGGGGAACTGCACGCGCACCTCGTAGTCGCCACGGACGGCCGCCATTCCACGCTGCGCCGGGCCGCCGGCCTGCAGCCCAAGGATTATCCGGTTCCCTTCGACACCTGGTGGTTCAAGCTGCCCCGCCATGCATCGGAGAAGGGCGCAGTGGCGGGCATCGTTCCGGCCTTCCGGGACCGCGAAGCCATGATCGCGCTGTTCCGCGACGACTACTACCAAATGGGGTACCTCGCCCCCAAGGGAGCCAGCGCCCGGATCCGCTCCGAAGGCGTGGATCGGTTCAGGGAACGCGTTGCCGCGCTGCGCCCGGATTTGGCGGACCGGGTGGACGCCATCCGTTCGCTCGATGACCTTCACTGGCTCGACGTGCGGCTGGACCGGCTGCGGCGCTGGTACGTGGACGGGCTGTTGTGCATCGGCGACGCCGCCCATGCCATGTCCCCGGTGGGCGGCGTGGGTATCAACCTGGCCATCCAGGATGCGGTTGCGGCAGCGGACCGGCTGGCTCCGGCACTTCTCCGGGGCCATGTGACGGTGGAGCACCTCGCTGCCGTGGAACGGCGGCGCAGGCTTCCCGCCGTTGTTGTCCAGACAGTCCAGCGCATCATGCACCGGGCGGTGTTCGTGCCCTTGTTCGCCGGAAGAACGCCCGGGCCGCCGCCGGCCCTGTTGTTCGTTGTCCGGCACGCCCCGGTGGTGCGGCGGATCCTGCCGCGCCTCATCGCGTTCGGACCCAGGCCCGAACACGCGCCCGGCTTCGCCCGCCGCGTACAACCGCGGGAGGCGTCGTAGCACCGGCCCCGTCGCTGCCCGTTCAACTGGCCAGGACAAGGGCGCGCCGTCACAAATCCGGAGACCACTAAACTGGAAACCATGAATCCCCCTCTTGACGCCACTGCTGCACGCGCCCGCCTTCTTGAGCTGATTAAGGAACTCGCCGTTGTCCGCGGCAAGGTGATCCTTTCCAGCGGAGCGGAGGCTGACTACTACATCGACCTGCGACGCATCACGCTGCACCACGAGGCCTCCAAGCTGGTGGGCCAGGTCATGCTGGCACTGGCGGACGACGCCGGGATCAACTTCGAGTGCGCCGGTGGCTTGACCATGGGTGCTGACCCCGTAGGCACCGCCGTGATGCACGCCGCGGTGGACGCCGGCCGGACTGTTGACGCCTTTGTGGTCCGCAAGGCGCAGAAGTCCTACGGCATGGGCCGCCAGGTTGAAGGCCCGTCCGTTGAAGGCCGGAAGGTGCTGGTTCTGGAGGACACGTCCACCACCGGCGGCTCGGCGCTCACCGCAGTTGAGGGCGTCCGCAAGGCCGGCGGCAACGTGGTGGCTGTGGCTGTCATCGTGGACCGCGACACCGGCGCCAAGGAAAAAATCGAAGCCGAGACCGGGGTGCCGTACCTCTTCGCCTTCGGCAAGGACGAACTGGGTCTTTCCTAGTCGTGACCCCGCCGGCACCGGCGTCAGCTGGTGCCGGCTGGACGGGGGCAGGGGGTCGTCCTAGTATTTGCTCAACCCCCTTCTGCAGTTATTGGAGAACGCGCCATGCTCCCACCGGAACTTCCTTTGAACACCACCGAGCAGGTCCAGAACCTCATCCTGGACAGCGCGGATTTTGAGCAGTTCCTTAACGAGCTGGCCAGGTTCTCTGCCCACCAGATGGCAGGCGACGGTGACGACGCATTGTGCGGCATCACCCTCCTTCGTGACCGCAAGGCAGCAACCATCGGCTGGAGCAGCGATTCCGCCCGCGAAGTGGACGAAATCCAGTACTCACTGTCGCAGGGCCCGTGCCTGACTGCCGCCGAAGAGGAGCGCGAAGTCAACGTCCCGGACCTCTTCGAGGAGGACCGCTGGGGCCCGGACTACGCCAACGCCGTGGCGTCCCACGGGCTACGTTCGGTACTGTCCCTGCCCTTCAACCTCCAGGGGGAAGCCAAAGCCGCCCTGAACCTCTATTCGGACGCACCGCACAAATTCGACGAACGTGCGGCGGCCAAAGCCCGGGGCTATACAAGGGAAATATCGCAGGCACTGCGCCTGGCCGTCAGGTTTTCCCTGCACACCGACAGCGCTGCCAACCTGCGCGCCACCCTGGAGTCCCGCACCATCATCGATATCGCCGTGGGCATCGTGATGGCACAAAACCGCTGCAGCCAGGACGCGGCAGTCCGCATCCTCACCGAAGCGTCCAGCAACAGCAACACCAAACTGCGCGATATTGCCAAGTCCCTGGTGGATTCCGTCGGCGGGTCCGGCACACGGACGCACTACCAGGAGCCGGGTAAAGCCCAGGCGGGCTAGGCCTGCGCGCGGCTTGTGCCGGGGCTGGCCGGGAGGATACGCTTGCCGAGGTTGAGCCGTCGGCCATAGACGCCCTTATTTGGAGTACCTATGGACCGCAAATTACACGCCCTCGCTACGCGTGACGTTCTCGCCGACGCCGTCCGGATCGATATCCGGGGCAGCCTCAATGAGGAATCCCGCCCAGCCCTTATGCACATGATCCGGCGCGTACGGGATATGGGTATCACTTCGCATGTCCACGTTGACCTCTCCCGGGCTGCCTTCGTGGAATCATCGGCGTTGGCAGGCCTCCGCAGCGATCTCAACGCCATCGACGGGGCCACCCTTCCGGGCATGGCCGGCGGCGTCTCGCTCATTCTGACTCCGCCCGCCGATGGGGCTCCGCCGGAAACCGGCGTCAACGAGCTGTCGCTGGCCATCACGGATGAGCTCACGGAGGGTTTCGCGGACAGCGTCGAAGCGGAGGTTCCAGCTCCTATTGACGCGCTGTTCGGCCGTCCTTTGGCCGAGTATTCCGACGACGAACTCCTCGCCGCCAGTGATTCGATCTTTGCGCTGCTTGATGAGCCGGAAGCATTCGCCGGCTCGGACCTATTGGCCCGGTACAACGAAATCGGCCAGGAGCTTTCCCGCCGGAACCCGCTCGGGGGCCTGTACGACCCCGCGAGGGAGGCCCAGGCCGCCAGCTGACGCGGCCGGGTCCTGCGCAGGGGTTGCAGCAGTGGCTTCCGCTGTGCGTACGGTAGAGATGTGCCGTACAGGGGGGAAGCAGATCCGCAGGGACAGCCTGAACAGCCGGGAACTGACCATGCCCGGCTGCTGGCCGATGCTGCCGCGCTCAGGCAGTTCTCCCGCCGGGGATTTCTCTGGGGCGCTGGAGCCTCAGCCCTGCTGGCCGGGGATATGCTGCTCACCCGCCGGGTCCAGTCGGAGCGGCGCGTCAACCGCATCCTTGAAGTGCCGGACGACTTCGCAGATGCCTACTATCCGGATGCCAGCTGGTTCCTGTTCCCGGGCTACAAGACCAGCTGGGAAGAGGCGCAGTGGATCCTCAACGCCCTGCGCGGGGCGCTGAACAAGCGCGGCCGGCTCGCCGCCGTCGGCTATTCCAACCAGGGGCTGGACATCGACGAACTGGTCATCGCAGTGATTGAGCACGTCCGGGCGAAAAAGCTCACCAAGCTGTTTTTTTACGGCCACAGCTTCGGCGGCATGGTGGCCACCCAGGTTGCTGCCAGGCTCCGCGAACTCCTCGGCGTGGAAGTGGCGTTCATCCTGCTCGACTCCAGCCCATACAGCAAGCACGATGTTCTGGACCAGAGCTGGTTCGACGGCGTGGTGTTCCTCTACGAGCGGGGTTTTCGTGTTCCCTCCACGCTGCGCGGCGGCTACGAACTGGGGGAGCGGGTGATCCACAAGGACGAGAGGAGCTGGCGCCAGATCCTGGACCAGACCTGGGAGCAGCTGTCCCCGATCGCCCCGTCCAGTGTGCTGATCCAGTCGGAGTCCGCCTACATCTACCACTTCGACGGACTCCGGTTCGTGGAGAAGCTGGGCGGGACGAAGATGGCGTTCATCGGCAACCCCCGGGACCAGACTGTGAGGTACCAGACCGCCTTGGAAGCCTGGGAGGTGGCCTTCCGCTCCAACATGGTCTCCACTGACCTGCAAACGGAGGGTGCCCGGCCGGCACACGCCAGTCCGGGCTGGAACCCCATTGTCTATCGGCCCATAGTGGAGCAACTTATGAACGAGTTCTTCCCCCTGCCCGGCGGGGGATCCCGCGTGTCGGTCTTCTGACATGAAAATTCAGGTGACGTTGTCCCCGCTGACTGGATGATCTGGTGGGTCAGTGTCGTGAGGCTGGGTTAGCCGGTCTTCTGCAGGGGCTCGAGGGTGACTTGGTAGCCCAGGGATTCGAGCTGTCTGATGGCGCGAGTCTTGGTTTTGGCTGGTGCCTGCCGGGTGAAGTAGTCGGCTCCGGGGTCTTTGTAGAGTTCGCCGGTGGTGAGCATGTGCCAGGCCGCGGTAAGCATGGCGTGTTCGACCGCGACGAGTGCCTTCATCGGTCCGCGCCGGGCGGCGAGGCGCCCGTACTTCGCGGAGAAGTAGGTGTTCTTCGAGCGTGCTGCCGAGAGCGCGGCGATTCCCAGGGCTCCTTTGAGGTAGCGGTTGCCGGGGCGTGTTTTGGTGGATTTGACCCGTCCGGCGGATTCGTTGGATCCCGGAGAGGTGCCGGCCCAGGAGGCCAGGTGTCCTGCGGTGGGGAACACTGTCATGTCGGCGCCGGTTTCGGCGATGAAGATCTCTGCGATGGTGGTGCTGAATCCCGGGATGCTGATCAGGAGTTCCCGGGCGAGGCGAAAGGGCGCCATCGCCTCCTCTATCCTGGCGCTCAGGTCCTCGATGTCGGCGGTGTGGGCGTCGATCCGGTGCAGGTAGAGTTCCGTCATGTAGCGGTGGTGGCCGCTGAACCGGCCGGTGAGTGCGGTGGTGAGTTCCGGGATCTTTGACCTCATGCGCCCGTGGGCCAGATCCGCCAGGACCGACGGGTCCTGCTGGCCCTCGATGAGTGCCTGGAGTATCAGCCGTCCGGAAACGCCGGTGATATCCGAGGCAACCGAGGAGAACTTGATGCAGGCGTCCTCGAGGAGTTTCTCCAGCCGCTGGATCTCCCGGGTCCGTTCCCGGGTGATGATGGTCCGGGCCCGGGTCAGGTCCCGCAGTTCACGGATCG
>JBKKDH010000146.1:0-3772 GCA_046708445.1 Arthrobacter sp. | reverse complement strand
CCCCTCTCCGACGGCGCGGCCGCCGTCGTGGTGGCCAGCAAGGCGGCTGCCGAACGGGCAGGCCTCAGCTGGATTGCCGAGATCGGCAGCCATGGCCAGACAGCCGGGCCGGACGGCTCGCTGCATTCCCAGCCATCCCGCGCCATCGACAAAGCCCTGCGCGCGGAAGGTATTTCCGTGGAGGACCTGGACCTCGTGGAAATCAATGAGGCCTTCGCCTCAGTGATCATCCAGTCTGCACAGGACCTCGGCATCTCGGCCGAGAAAATCAACGCCGACGGCGGGGCCATCGCTCTGGGCCACCCGGTGGGCGCCTCCGGGGCACGGCTGGTCCTGCATCAGGCCCTGGCGCTTAAACGGCGCGGCGGCGGCATCGGCGTCGTGGCATTGTGCGGCGGCGGCGGCCAGGGCGAAGCCCTCATCCTCAGGGCCTGACGACTGTCCTCACGTGGGGATGATCCCGAACAGGACGCGTTTCTTCACCAACAGCCACAGGAGGCCCAGGACCACGGCATAGGCTGCCGTGTTGATGAGGATGTCGCCCTGCCGGAGCAGCGGAATGTTGGCAATGACGGCGATCAGCACCACGTGGAGGATAAAGACGTACAGCGTTGCCTGTCCCAGGGGGATGAGGAACCAGCCCAGGGCACGCTCCACCGGTTTCCAGTAGGCGGTGAGGAAGGCGTAGGCGGCCACCACCAGCACCAGGACATTGAGCAGGCGGCCCGGATCGAGGTACGTGCGGCCGAAGAAGGCGTCGTACATGGCCCGATAGGCCGTGTCCGGTATGACAGCCAGGCGGAGGTCAAACCCGTTCGCCAGGTAGGGGTTGCACCAGGACAGGAACGTGAACGCCACCGCCACCACGGTGCAGCTGGCTACCACCCACGAGTGGGCCGACAACCACGAAGCGATGCGGTGGCGGTGGAAGCCCGTCACCAGGCCGAGAACAAAAAGCACCTGCCACACCAGGAGCGGGAAGGAGTCCTCGAACTGCGACGGCAGCAGCCGGAACCTGGTGGCCGCCCCCACGGCGTAGAGGCCGAGGGTCGCCGCGAGCACCCACAGCGCCTTGCCGCGGTTGAGCGCGGCAAGGATCAGCGGGCTGGCGAGCAGCAGGACCACGTAGAGGCCCATGACGTTGAACTGCCAGGGGCCGAACTGCAGCAACACGATGGCGGGCAGGACCTGGGCTGGAACCGGGAACTGCAGCAGCGTTTCCATTCCGGCGTAGAGGTCATAGGTCCTGCCCACAGCGTTGTGCCCGGCGCCGCCCGTCCCCTGGTCCACATAGGTGGTCAGGGCGTCGGCCTGGAAGAACGGCAGCAGGGACAGAGCGAACACCCCCACCAGCACCACCAGCGCCGTCAGGTAGAGCTTGCCCGCCCGCCGGGTCGTCAGGTCCACCACCTTGCCGAAGTCGTCCTTCACCCTCGGCCCGTACACCATGCCCACCACAAGGCCGGAGAAGAGGACAAACAACTCAGCGCCTGAGACAAACCCCACTGCTTCCTGGGTGAGCAGCTGGAAGAGGGAAGTCATCCCGAGGTGGTTGACCACTACAAACACGATGGCCAGCCCCCGCAGGAAGTCAATCCGATTGTCCCGTTTTGTCGGTTCGCCATATCCCCAGGCGGCCACGGTACCAAGCCGCCGCGGCAGCTGCCACAGCGCCACCAGGAGGATAACCAAGGCAGCAGCGACCGTCCAGGGGGCGGCTCCGGAGAGGGAGTTGGCCCGCGTGGCCTGCTGGCCTGCGCTGACAGCCGTCACCGGCCCGGCAGTCAGGCCGGACTGCTCCAGCGCTGACCGCGCGGCTTCGGCTACTCCGGCGTCGCCGGTCAGCCGCCAGTCGATGCTGGCCACGCCGGTGTCGCGGGTGCTGGTCCGCTCGTCCCACACGACGGCGGCGATGCGGTCAAACCGCCCGGAGGTGCTTGTATCCAGCACCTGGCCCCACCAGGACGTCTTGATGTCCCTGTTCGCGGCGCCCCCGGTCGCCTGGCTGTAGAAAGCCGAGGTCTGCAGGACCATGGGCTTGTTCCGGCCCTCGACGTAGGCGGCGTAGAAGTCCTCGCTTCCGGATTGGGTCAGCATCGCGGACAGCTCGCCGTCCGCCGGGAGGCTGTTGACCGCGGATTTGCCGCCGCTGTCATCGTGGTAAGCGGTGAGCCCTACCCATTCCACGGCATCGTCGCCGGGGTAATACGGCGCGTAGGCAGCATCCGATCCGTTCCAGCTTCCGTCACCGTTGGTGTCAAGGGCGGCAAAGCCCTCGGACCCCGGAGCCGGGGCGCCGCGATGGCGTTCAAAAGGGTAGTCCCGCCCAAGGTACGGCTGCCACACCATGACAGTGCCGGCGTCGTCAACGGCTTTGAACCCTGCGGCAACGTTCCGGAACGCTGTTTTGTACGCGGCAGGCTGCTGTCCCCATTCCATCCAGCTCGAGTTCATGTCCGGCGCGAACCTGACCAGGAGCTGGCCGTGGAAACCTGCCGCGAACTGCCGGACCTTGCCGGCAAAAGCCTCGGCTGCCCCGGCGTCCACCTGGTCCAGCGGAGCGGAGGGGCGCACGGTGAGCATGGCATGGGCGCCCACGACAGACGCCTGGGCCAGGAACTCCCGGATGTCGCTTTCCTCGCCTGTGCGGACAGGGAGGGAGATATCGTGTCCCAGCAGCGCGGGTGAGGCCCCCAGCCGTTCGGCAAAGCCCTGCGCCGAGTCCTCCCCCCACTCCAGGACAGCTCCCAGGAGGGGCTTGCCTTCCTCGGGTGCCGGCTCGGCGGCGCGGGCTGCGCCAGCGGGGATTACTGTGAGCAGCACAAGCAGGGCCACGAGGAGCGCGGCCGGCTGCAGGCGAGGGCGTGCTTCGGCCGCGGACTTCATCACCGGCCCGGATGCGGTTGCTGTTGGCATGCTGGTATTGACCCCCAAGGACGGCTGCGCTTCAGTGATGGTGGCGGTGCCCCTGCAAACTCTATCGGCCTCCGCGTGACATCCGGGGACAACCCGTCCGGACGTCGCCCCTGCTCAGCCGCCGGGACCAGCCAGTATTAGCAGCGGCACCATCGCCTCGGCACACGCCACCAGGACGAGCGGCTGGGGGCCGGCGCCGGCACGGTTGTTGACCCCGGTATCGTCGCACCAGTCCACGTTGTACGGGTACGCCCCCACTGCCGCCTTGCCGGGAGCCGCGGCCGGCGGGACGGTGAACACGACAGTAAAGGCACCGTCGTCGCTCATGGGTGCGAGCTCCTCCAGCACCACCGATCCAAAGGCGTCCCGTACCGTCACCTGGACCTGCGCGTTCTGGCCATAGCGGGCATCGCAACTGGTGTCCGGCGCGCTTACCGTGACCTGGTCACCGGGTTTCGCTTCCGACGGCGTCACGGTGTACGCGGGCGGCATGCAGGGCGGCGGCGCGAAGATGTCCCGGCAGCCGCTCAAGCCCCCGGCCGCCGTAGCCAACAAGAGGAAAGCCGCGGCCGTCCTCAAACGCGCGAATGCAGCCGGTCCCCGCCCAGATTTCCCCATGGATTGATTGTCCCGTCCGCGTGACGGGCGCGGAAGCACGTGTTGGTTACGGAACATGACGACGGCGGCGGTGCGGCCGGGCTGGCCAAGTGTTACGTTTTTGGGGAGTCTTGAGAACCGGCGCCAAGCCCTGACTGGCCGGTCGGCAACCCTCCCTTTCGCGGCGGGGTGCCTCAGGTGAATACTCGGCATATCGACCCATTCGAGCTGCAAGCGTGAGAGAAGGAGATCCGTCGTG
>JBKKDH010000145.1:0-3871 GCA_046708445.1 Arthrobacter sp. | reverse complement strand
CTGGCGTTGCCCGCCCTCGGCGTCCTGACGGCCTGCGGCGGGAGTGCCACCGCCGGCAATGCGCAGCCAACCCAGGCAACTTCCCCTCTGGCCACCACCGTGCCCGCCGGCACCACTATCACCGTGGGCGATCCCAGCGTGAAGGTGGCACTGGAACTGTCAGGCCTGATCAACGAGCTGGACTTCAAGGTGGAGTTCGCCAACATCTCCGGCGGCCCGCAGACCACCGAAGCGTTCCGGGCCAACGCCCTGGACGTCGGCTCCGTGGCCGACATCCCGCCCATCCACGCCACCTGGACCGGCCTGGACGTGCGCATCATCGCCAGCGCCTTCCGGCAGGACGCCGTGAACCACCCACTCTACGAACTCGGTATCGCTCCCGGGGCAGGAATTTCCTCCCTGCAGGACCTGCGCGGCAAGAAAATCGCCTACAGCCCTGGCCAGGCCCAGGGCGCCCTGGTGCTGCGGATCCTGGAAAAGGCCGGGCTCGGGCAGGACGACGTGAAGCTGGTGGAACTGCCCAGCACCGGCGACGTCTATTCCACCGCCCTGGCCAGCAAGCAGGTGGATGCCGCACCCATCGGCGGCGTGCAGATCAAGCGCTACCTCTCCAAATACAAGGCCGACGGCGGCTCCACCCTCCGTCACGGCCTGCGCGACGACCCGGGCCACCTGTACTCGCCCGCCAAGGTCCTGGACGATCCCGCCAAGGCAGCGGCCCTCGCCGCGTACGTCAAGGTGTGGGGCAAGGCCAAACGCTGGATCGAGGACCACCCTGCGGAATGGCTCGAAGGCTACTACGTCAAGGACCAAGGCCTTTCCCGCGAAGACGGCCAGTACCTGATCGACGCCGCCGGCAAGGCGGACCTCCCCCTGTCCTGGACCGAAGCCATCGAACGGCACCAGCAGACCATTGACCTGCTGGCCCGGGAACAGAAGAGGCCCGAGCTGGTGGCGGCCGACCTCTACGACAAGCGCTACGAGGCCATCGCAGGCACGGCCTTCGCCGAGGCCGGAAAGGCAGGTGCCGCATGAGCGCCGCAGCCGTGGTGGAGCGCCCCGCCGTCGCACCCCACCAGGACCCGGCACTCGCCGGGCGCGACGACGTGCGGCCCACGGGCCGCAGGCTGGGACCCGGACGACGACGGCGGCTCGCCTGGCTGCTGGGCCCCTCGGCGTTGCTGCTGCTCTGGACAGCCGCCTCGGCAACAGGGCTGCTGGACCCCCGCATCCTCTCCGAACCGTGGACCGTGGTGGCCACCGCAGGTGAGCTGATCGCCGACGGCCGGCTCCAGGAAAACCTCGCCATCTCCGCCCAGCGCGCGGGACTGGGGCTGCTCTTCGGCATCGTCGTGGGCGCCGTGCTGGCCCTCGTCTCCGGGCTCAGCCGGGCCGGCGAGGCGTTCATCGACGGACCCGTGCAGATCAAGCGCGCCATCCCGGGGCTCGCCCTGATTCCGCTCCTCATCCTGTGGTTCGGGATCGACGAGACCATGAAGGTCCTCGCCATCACCCTGGGCGTCTTTGTCCCCATCTACCTGCAGACCCACGCCGGCCTGCGCGGCATTGACCTGCGCTACGTCGAACTGGCGCAGACGGTGGGGCTGAGCCGGGCCGGCTTCATCCGCCGCGTGGTCCTCCCCGGCGCCCTGCCCGGCTTCTTCCTGGGCCTCCGCTTCGCGGTCACCGGGGCCTGGGTGTCCCTGGTGGTGGTGGAACAGATCAATTCCACCAGCGGCATCGGCTACATGATGGAGCTCGCCCGCACCTATGGCCAGACCAACATCATCGTCCTCGGACTCGCGGTGTACGGCATTCTCGGCCTGCTGTCCGACGGCATTGTCCGCTTCATCGAACGAAAGGCACTCTCATGGCAGCGCACGCTGGCGGGCTGACCGCCGTCGCTCCCTCCTCCCGCACCAAGGCCCCCGCGGAGGCCCCGCTGGTGTCCGTCCGTGGCCTGATCCGCGGCTTCGGGCCGAAGGGCGTCCTGAACGGCGTGGACCTCGACATCGCCCCCGGCGAGTTCGTGGCCCTGCTGGGTCCCAGCGGCTGCGGCAAGAGCACCCTCCTGCGGGCGCTGGCCGGTCTGGACCATGAGGTGAAGGGCAGCGGCGTCATCAACGTCCCGGACCGGGTGTCGGTGGCCTTCCAGGACTCCCGGCTGCTGCCCTGGGACACCGTGCTGGGCAACGTCACCCTGGGGCTGAGGGACCTCGACGCCGACGCGAAGGCCCGCAGGGCCCTCGCCGAAGTGGGGCTCGCAGGCCGCGAAAAGTCCTGGCCGCACGAACTGTCCGGCGGTGAGCAGCAGCGCGTGGCGCTGGCCCGCTCCCTGGTCCGCGAACCCCAACTGCTGCTGGCCGACGAACCTTTTGGCGCGCTCGACGCGCTGACACGCATCAAGATGCACGGCCTGCTCCGCGACCTCGTGGCCGCGCACCGGCCCGCCGTCCTGCTGGTCACCCACGATGTGGACGAGGCCATCGCCCTGGCCGACCGGATCGTGGTCCTGGACAGCGGGCGGGTGGCCACGGTTCGAACTGTGCCGCCGGAAGTCGGCTCCGCTGCCGGGGCCCATACAGACGCCGCCGGGCACGAAGCACTGCGCCGCGACCTGCTGACTGCCCTCGGCGTCGACGTCAACGTCAACGTCGCCAGCCACTAAACCCTTCATCCTAAGGAGCACCCCCATGAGTTCCCAGAATCCTGATTCCACCCAGCGCACCCTCCACCTCAACGCCTTCCTGATGAGCACCGGCCACCACGAGGCTTCGTGGCGCCTGCCCGAAAGCGATCCGCATTCCAGCACCGACGTGGAGCACTACAAGAAGCTGGCCCGCACCGCCGAGCGCGGCAGGCTGGACTCCATCTTCTTCGCCGATTCCCCGGTCCTCTTCGGCGAGGTGGGCCGCCGTCCGGCCGGGAAGCTTGAGCCCACCGTGCTCCTGACCGCCATCGCCGGCGCCACCGAACACATCGGCCTGATCGCCACCGCCTCCACCACCTACAACGAGCCGTTCAACCTGGCCCGCCGCTTCGCATCCGTGGACTGGGTCAGCGGTGGCCGCGCCGGGTGGAATGTGGTCACCACTGCCGGCCCCGACGCCGCCCGCAACTTCGGCGTGGACGACCAGCCCGCCCACGCGGTCCGGTACGAACGTGCCGCCGAGTTCATCAAGGTGGCGCAGAAGCTTTGGGACAGCTGGGAGGACAACGCCGTGTTGGCGGACAAGGCCGACGGCGTCTGGGGCGACTCGGAGCGGATCCGCACTATCGACCACGAAGGTAAGCACTTCAAGGTCCGCGGCCCTCTCAACGTTCCCCGTTCACCGCAGGGGCACCCGCTGATCGTCCAGGCCGGCTCCTCGGAGGACGGCAAGGACCTCGCCGCCCGGTACGCCGACGCCGTCTTCACCGC
The DNA here is from genome assembly GCA_046708445.1 of Arthrobacter sp. Classification (GTDB taxonomy): domain Bacteria; phylum Actinomycetota; class Actinomycetes; order Actinomycetales; family Micrococcaceae; genus Arthrobacter. The sequence goes on along the minus strand of JBKKDH010000145.1, from coordinate 450 downwards.
GCACCAGACCCTCGCTGATGCGCAGGACTTCTACCGGGACCTCAAAGCCCGGACCGCCGCCGTCGGACGAGATCCGGAGACCATCAAGATCCTTCCCGGCATCGTCCCGGTCATCGGGGCCACCGAGGAGGAAGCCCAGGCGCTGGAGCGTGAACTGGACCTGTTGATCAAGCCCGAATATGCGCGGATCCAGCTGGCCAAGACCCTGCGGGTTGCCCCCGAGGACCTCCCGCTGGACCGCCAACTTCCGGACAACCTGCCCAGCGAGGACGAGATCGAGGGCGCGAAGAGCCGCTACACCCTGATCGTCCAGCTCGCCCGCAGCGAGAAGCTCACCGTACGGGAACTCATCGGCCGCCTGGGCGGCGGCCGCGGCCACCGGACCTTCACCGGCACCCCTGTCCAGGTGGCGGACGCGATCCAGGAATGGTTCGACGGCGGCGCCGCGGA
>JBKKDH010000144.1:0-4945 GCA_046708445.1 Arthrobacter sp. | reverse complement strand
CTGCGCTGCCCTGTCCGCCCGGTTCGGGCTTCCGAAGTTCCTGGTACGGCTCGGCTTTGTGATCTTTGGCCTCGTGGGGATCGGCGAGCTGGTCTACATCGCCTTGTGGATCATGATCCCCAAGGCCCCGGCGTAGCCAGGGCCTTGGCCTGCAGTTGGCCCCGAGACCAGGGGCCAACTGTCGTTATTTACGGGGCTGGCGGCTGGAAGGCTTCCGGGTAAGGCATGATGTGGCCATTGCAGGCCATGCCCGGGTGTTCATGGATTGACTTGAAGAACGCCGGGTCGAAGTCCGGCAGCTTAATAATCTGGCCGTATGACTGGACCTGTCCGCCTTCAATGGGATCGTCCGGCACATCGTTGAGCCCCGAGAACGAGCAGATGGAATTGGCGTGGTCAGGGCCCCGTTCCGTCTGTCCGCGGGGAGCATCATCCGGTCGGGCTGCCGAAACAGGACCGGCGCTCATTCCCATCAGTGCCAACGTACAGACTGCAGCACCAAGAAGTGATTTCTTGTGCATAGCGTTACCTCAATTCCTCGAAGTGATGACTCTTCGCGGTGGCAGACGCTGCAGATTGGTGCAAACCATGACACTGCCCAGCGCAGGTCTGCTACCTACGGGCGGAGGCCCGTGCCGGTGAGTCTACTGACAGCCCACCGCGTTGGGAACAACCTGCGCCAAGGCCTGCGGAAAGCCGCAGGCGTCCTTCTAACAGGGACCCTGGGCAGGCTCATCAGCGATCACTGGCATTTTCAGGCGGCGGGAGCCGCCTGGAAGTGTTTTTCGATGAGCCCCTTGATGTCCTCGTGGCAGCCGCCGCAGCCGGTCCCGGCCCGTGTTGCCTTGGATACCTCGGCCACGGTGGAACATCCGTCCTCGACGGCACCCTGGATCTTGGCCCCGCTTACTCCGGCGCAGCGGCATACGGTGCCTGCCGGATCTGCCGGGCCGGAGGCGGCCAGCTGGTCAGGTCCGTCCAGGCGGAGCAGCAACGAACGGTCCGCCGGCAGCTCGGCACCGCGCTCGAACAGCCCCACCAGCTCTGCGGCGGTCCGCGGCATGCCGACCGCGACGAGGCCTTCCAGCACTCCGCCGCGGGTGGTCATCTTGACGTAGCGGCCGTGCTCGGGGTCCGCCCACTGGGCGATCTGCAAGCGGGCGCGGCCGTTCACGGCTCCGGCGGTGAGGGCTTCCTCGTCCCAGGGCTCGGCACCGTTGTTCCCGGCCACCGCCATGTTCATGCCGCGGGCCTTGAGGACCACCACGCCGGCGTGTTCCTGGGGCAGCTCCTGCAGCCCGTCAGCCACTTCCTGCGTGCCGGTGGCCAGCAGGGTGAGGTATTCGGCCAGCCATTCGGCCTGCCGCCAGCCCGGGCCCACCAGGCCGGACGGGCCCTTGGCGGTGCGGCACTCGGCGCAGGCGGGATCGGGGCAGCGGACTTCGGCGCAGTCGCCGATCGCGAAGATGTGCGGCTCGTGGTGGGCGCGGAGCCGGTGGTCCACCAGGATTCCGGTGCCCGTGGAAAGGCCGCAGCCTTCGGCAAGCTCTGTCCGGGGGCGCACACCGCAGGAGATGACCAGGAGGTCGCCGTCGATCGCGGAACCGTCGTCCAGCAACAGTGCCGAGAAGCCGCCGTCGGGCGCGTTGTGCTCCACACCCGTGGACCGGGCATTGCCGGCCATCCTGACACCGCACTGGCGCAGGCTGGCTGCGAGGACCGCGCCGCCGCCACGGTCGATGTTGCGTCCCAGCGGATGTGGGCCGTTGTGCACCACCGTCACAGTGGCGCCTTCCTCGGCTGCGGCCAGGGCTGTTTCGAGGCCAAGCACGCCGCCGCCCAGTACCACTACGCGCTTGCGGCCGTCCACTGCCTGGCGCAGCACCTCGGCGTCCCGCAGGTCCCGTAGTGCCGTAACGCCGGCGGGGAGCACGGGGGAGGTGGGGTCCGGGTTGATGCCGGTGAGGTTGGGAATGACGGGACGTGAGCCGGTGGCGAAGACCAGGCGCTCGTAGTGGGCGGCGCTGCCGTCGGTGAGGATCACTTGCTGCCGGGCGCGGTCGACGCGGCGGACCCGCACACCGAGGCGGACATCCACTCCATCGGCGGCCAGTGCCTGCGCGTCTGAGAGGGCCAAGGCGTCGGCGGTGGTGCGACCCACGCCGAGGTCGGCGACGAGGACGCGGTTGTAGGCAGCCTCGGTTTCCTCGCCTACCACTGTCAGGCTGACGTGCCCGTCGCGGACCGCCGGCATCAGTTCATCGATCAGGCGGGCGGCCACCGGGCCGAAACCGACAATGACAATCTGCTCACTCATGAGGCCTCCGTAGTCTGCAGAACACTGTTCTGGGGCTGGATCGCGGCCTGGTCGGCGGCCAGCCGGACCCAGACCTTGTTGAACTTGAATTCGGGCATCCCGGAGATGGGGTCCGTGGCGGCTTCCGTCAGCCGGTTGGCGCTTTCGAGCTCGGGGAAGTGGAACGGCAGGAACACTGTTTCGGGGCGGATCGCCGTGCTGAGCTCGGCCCGGCAAACCACCTGGCCGCGTTCGTTGGCCACCGACACGAAGGACCCCTCGGCGATGCCCATGGAAGCGGCGGCTGCCGGATGGATCTGTACTTTCGCCTCCGGCTGGCTTGCCAGCAGTTCGGATACGCGACGGGTCTGGGCGCCGGACTGGTAGTGCTCCAGGAGGCGCCCGGTGATGAGGGTCATGGTTTTGGCTGCCGGGTCCGTGTTCGTGGCCGGGGTACGACGGCGGCGGGGCGTCACCGGGGTCATGACCGCCTTGCCGTCAGCGTGCGCAAAGGCCTCGAGGAAGAGCCGTGGCGTGCCGGTGCTGCCCGCCGGGTACGGCCAGTAGGCGGCTTCGCCGCGGTCCAGCATGGCGTAGTCGATGCCGGAGTAGTCGGCCAGGCCGCCGGCGGAGGCCAGCCGGAGCTCCTCAAACACCGTCTCGGGATCCTCGCTGTATGTGGAGGGAGCTTCGAGGGCTTCGGCCAGGCGCGCCATGATCCACAGTTCGCTTCGGGCGCCCGCGGGTGGCTGCAGGGCACGGCGGCGGCGGAGCACGCGTCCTTCCAGGTTGGTCAGCGTGCCTTCCTCCTCGGCCCACTGCAGGACCGGCAGGATGAGGTCGGCCTCGGCTGCGGTCTCGGACATAAAGAAGTCGCAGACCACCAGGAAATCAAGGCTACGGAGTCCGGCGATGACCGAGTTGGCGTCGGGGGAGGCCACCGCGATGTTGGAGGCGTGCACCAAAAGGCAGCGGACGCCGTCGGGCTGTCCTAGTGACTTGAGCAGCTGGACGGCGGGGAGGCCGGGCCCGGGGATGGTCTCTTCAGGGACGCCCCAGACACCGGCCATGTGGGCGCGGGCTGCGGGGTCGGTGATCTTCCGGTAGCCGGGGAGCTGGTCGGCCTTCTGGCCGTGTTCACGGCCGCCTTGGCCGTTGCCCTGGCCGGTGAGGGTGCCGTAGCCGCTGCGGAGCGATCCCGGCAGGCCCAGGAGCAGGCTCAGGTTGATCGCGGCTGTGGCGGTGTCGGTGCCGTCCACGTGCTGTTCCACGCCGCGTCCGGTGAGGATGTAGCTGCCGCCCTTGCGAGCGCCGTCGGCGAGCCGCCGGGCAGTTTCGCGGATGAGCTCCGCCGGGACGCCGGTGATCGACTGGACGCGTTCGGGCCAGAAGGCGTTGACGCTGCGGACCACGGCGTCGTAGCCGGAGGTGCGCTCCGCGATGAAGGCGGCGTCGGCCAGGCCCTCGTGGATGACCACGTGCGACAGGCCCAGCAGGAGGGTCAGGTCGGTGCCCGGCAGGGGCTGCAGGTGGATGCCGCCGCCGTCGGCCGTGAACTTGGCCGTCGCTGAACGGCGGGGATCAACGATGATCAGCCCGCCGGCGTCGCGGACGCCCTTGAGGTGCTGGACGAACGGGGGCATGGTTTCGGCAACGTTGGAGCCCAGCATCATGATGGTGCTGGCGTTGTCCAAATCCTCGAGCGGGAACGGGAGCCCTCGGTCGACGCCGAAGGCGCGCATTCCGGCGGCTGCGGCGGAGGACATGCAGAACCGGCCGTTGTAGTCGATGCGGGAGGTGCCAAGGGCCAGGCGGGCAAACTTGCCCAGCATGTAGGCCTTTTCGTTGGTAAGGCCGCCGCCGCCGAAAACTCCGACGGCGTCCTTGCCGTAGCGGGCGCGGGTTTCCTTCACGGCCGTGGTGACCAGGGCAAGCGCCTGGTCCCAGCCTATGGGACGGTGGATCCCGTCGTCGCCCTTGAGAAGCGGTTCGGTGACCCGTCCGGGGTGGTTCAGGAGGGTGGCGGAGGTCCAGCCCTTACGGCACAGGCCTCCGCGGTTGGTGGGGAAATCCCGCCCGCTGACTTCCAGCAAAGGAGTTGCCGCAGCGTCCAGGGGAGCGGCTTGGGCGGGCACGGGGACTGACCCCGGCTCGGAAGCCGGGGTCAGTTCCGCTGGAGACTTGAGCGTCATGGCGCACTGCAAGGCGCAGTAAGGGCAGTGCGTGTCGGCGCTTTTGGTCATGTTAGACGTGTCCCATCGCATTTCGGTTGGCGTTGCGGATGTAGAAAGCCCAGCAGACGACCAGCATCAGGACATAGGCCCCGACGAATCCGTAGAAAGCCGGTGTGTAGGATCCGCTGGCGGTGTTGGAAGCGTTCAGCACCTGAGGGATAACGAATCCGCCGTAGGCGCCGATGGCCGAGATGAGGCCGAGGGCCGAGGATGCGAGCCGCTGCGTTTCGACGGTGCTGGCTCCGGACTTCGCTGCCCGGCTGGAGGTGGCGAAGATGATGGGGATCATCCGGTACGTGGCGCCGTTGCCGAAGCCGCTGGCGGTGAAGAGCATCAGGAACAGGACCAGGAAGAGCCAGAAGCTCTTCAGCGGAAGGGTCCAGATCATGGTGAGCGTGATGATGGCCATCGCCGA
>JBKKDH010000143.1:0-10979 GCA_046708445.1 Arthrobacter sp. | reverse complement strand
TGGCCCGAACTCAGGAGCAGGGCCGCGAGCCCGCCCTCGAGGCTGGCGATCCGCTGTTCAACGGCGTCCTGGGTGGGGTTGCCGATGCGGGTGTAGATCGGCGCCAGCTCTGCGAGCGCAAAGCGGTTGGCGGCGCTTTCGGCACTGGGGAAGACAAACGACGTTGTCTGGTAGATCGGGAGCGCACGCGCCCCTGTGGCACTGTCCGGTTCCTGGCCGGCGTGGATCTGGCGGGTTTCAAAAGACCATACGTCGGACATTCAAGGCTCCTTTGACATGGCCAGGGCATGCTGGGCGAACCACGGGCCGCGCTAGCCGTCCGGCCGTTGCCGGACAGCCAGGTCCTCACCCGGGGCACCCCACCGCGGATGGAGGGTTGCCGGCCAGCGAGCCGGGGCTTGGCGCTGGCGCTCATGACCTGCGTTCAGTGTAGGAACCGTTCAGCGGCGTGCAACAGCATTGTGACGAACATGGTCAAAGGAGGTTCTGCCGGGGGCCGTCGAAGGCCCGATGTCCACTCGTGACGTACCCAAAGTTGGTAAGGATACCCTTAGCTGAGAGGCGGATCACAAAGTGCCAAGATGAGGGCATGCGCATGGATCACGTCTCTTACGCCTGTGAACACGATGGCCTGGCTGCCACCACCGAACGTATTTCGTCCGCCCTCGGCGTCGAAGCCGTCAAGGGTGGAGTGCACCCCCGTTTCGGAACCCGGAACATGATCATCCCGCTCGCGGGGCACAAATATCTGGAAGTAGTCGAGGTGCTTGACCACCCGGCGTCGGACAAGGCGCCGTTTGGACAGGCAGTCCGGGCGCGGTCTGCGGCCGGCGGTGGCTGGATGGGCTGGTGCGTCGAGGTTGACGACCTCGCCCCGTTCGAGGCACGCCTGGGCCGGTCCGCTGTCAACGGCAACCGCAAGTTCCCTGACGGCCGCGAACTGGTCTGGAAGCAGATCGGCATCCTGGGCCTGATCGCGGACCCGCAGGTCCCCTACATGCTCAAGTGGGAAGGCGACCCCGCCCTCCACCCGTCCAACGCGTACGACAGCAACGTCAAGATGTCCTGCCTGACCATCGCCGGTTCGGCTGCACGGGTGACCGAGTGGCTGGGCGAGCCGGTGGAGAAGCCGCTTGAGGACGTCGCCGTTGACTGGGTGGCTCCGCACGGAACCCCCGGCATCCTGTCCGTCACGTTCGAGACCGCCTCCGGAGCAGTCACCATCTGATTGCTTTGTTCCACCGGGCCGTCTCGGTCCGCCGGGCAGCCACGCCCGGCCAACATACTTCGGCCGCCATCAGCGGGTGCCAACGATGCCACCCACCGATGGCGGCCGAATCCCTTTAATCTTCCTGGCGCGAAATTTGCCTGGCCCGAAACCTGCCTACCCGAGGCCGACGGCCTTGCCAAACAGGCTGAAGCCAACGAATGCGACGATGTCCAGCAAGGCATGGGCAACCACCAGCGGCATCACGCGCCGGGTTTTGGTGTACAGCCAGGCGAAGACCACTCCCATCACCGCGTTGCCGATGAAGGGCCCAAAGCCCTGGTAGAGGTGGTAGCTGCCGCGCAGCATGGAACTGGCGAAGATCGCCAGCGGAACGCTCCAGCCGAACGCACCGAAGCGGTTCAGCAGGTACCCGACCACGATGACTTCCTCTACTACGGCATGCCGCAGGGCGGACAGAATCAGGACGGGAACGGTCCACCAGTAGGAATCCAGGGCGCTGGGAATGATGGCGGTGGTGATTCCCAGTGCCCTGCCCGCAGCATAGAGGCCGAGGGACGGAACGCCGATCACGGCGGCGAGGCCCAGCCCCTGGAGCAGGTCGCGGCCAGGCCGGGCAAAGTCGAAGCCAAGCTTCCGGAACGCAGAGCCGCCGTGCGGGGCCCCGGGCGTGGACTGCCGGTGGTCGGTGAGGAAGTAGATGACCAGAAGGACCGGAACCAGCGCAAAGATGATGTCCAGCAGCTGGTAAGTGAGGTCGAAGTATTCCCGGGTGCTCTGCGAGCGGTTGAGCGTGGAGGTGCCTTCAGCCAAGGGTGCCCGCGTCATCTTGTCCAGCAGTTGCACCACTGAATAAACGGCGGACTGCCCCAAGGACAGGCCCAGGACGATCCATACTTCAAGCCGCAGCCGACGGCGGGAGGGAACCAGCATGTTCCCATCTTGCCTGCAGTTTCTGGTTCTTTCCTGATTTGGCCTTCCCGGGAGCGCGTGGGCGCAGGACTTATGCTTGGGGCTTATGAGCGCGCCAGGGAAAATCATCATGATCCGGCATGGCCAGTCCATGGCCAACGCTGACACGTCCATCTACAACCGGGTGCCGGACTACCGCATCCCGCTGACTCCCCTGGGCCTGGAACAGGCCACCGCGGCAGGCGATAGGATCCGCCGGGAACTGGATGGCCGCCAGGTCTGCGTCTACGTGTCGCCGTACCTGCGTGCCCATCAGACGCTGGAAGCGCTCAACCTCGGCAACCTCACGGAACGGGTGATCGAAGAGCCCCGACTCCGGGAGCAGGACTGGGCCAACTTCCAGATCAGTGGAGAGATCGAGGACCAGAAGGAACTCCGCAACGCCTACGGCCACTTCTTCTACCGCTTCCGCGAAGGCGAGTCCGGCTCCGACGTCTACGACCGGATCTCCTCCTTTATGGAAACCCTCTACCGCCACTGGTCCAAACCGGACTACGCGCCCAACACCCTGCTGGTGACCCATGGGCTGACGATGCGGCTGTTTTGCATGCGCTGGTTCCACTGGTCCGTAGAGTACTTCGAGTCCCCAACAACCCGGACAACGCCGCTGTGCGGACCCTGGTGCGGACCGACGCGGATAAGTATGAGCTGGACATTCCGTTCAGCCAGTGGGTGGAACGCAGGGTGGATGAGACCGTCCTGGACGCGCCGCCCATGGTGTTCTAGCCAGCCGGTGGTCTAGTGCGGCGCCACGATCACCTCGGTGCCGTTGGCCTCGAAGGCGGCCTTGTCCTCGGCTGAAATCCCGGAATCGGTGATGAGGCGGGTGAAGTCGTAGCCGTCCATGGTGGCGAAGGCCCGAACGCCCACTTTGGAGGAATCGGCCAGCACGTAGGACACGCGTGCCCGGCTGGCGAGGAGGGCATTTACCGATGCCTCGCCTTCCCCGGTATTGGTGGGGCCGACTACCGGGTCGATGCCGTTCACGCCGATGAAGGCGATATCCAGGACCACCTTCTGCATGATGATGTCCGTGTACGGTCCCACAAGCTCATAGGAGCGGGGATTCAGGATGCCGCCGGTCACCATGACCTTGATGTTGGGCCGGACGGCCAGCTGCGAGGCGATATTGATCGCATTGGTCACCACGGTCAGCGTTGGTTGGTTCGCGGGGGCGTTGAGGTCCTCGCGGGTTGCCAGGATCTGCGCCAGGGCGGTGCTGGTGGTGCCGCCGCACAGGCCGATCACGGCCCCGGGCCTGATCAGTGCCGAGGCAGCCTGGGCGATTTCCTCCTTGGCTTCGGCGTGGTCATCGCGGTTGTACCGCCCGGGCAGGTCGTAAGCGAGTGCTCCGGTGGTGGCGCCGCCCCGCGTGCGGGTCAGCAGGCGCCGCTTGGCCAGGCTGTCCAGGTCGCGGCGGGCAGTGGCGGGCGAAACCGCAAGCTGGGAGACGATCTCCTCGACCTCCACCTGGCCGGTCTTCGCGAGGATATCCAGGATGGCCGTCAGGCGGTCGGTACGGGTCATGGGGGCCTCTCAGCGTCAAACGGTCACTAGATTATGACGTTTTATGATTATAACAGACCATTTACGATCACAAAGCGTCAAAAATTGACTGAGAGTCAGCGCGCCCGCACACCCGCCCGCCACACAGCGTACGTGAGCGGCATGCCCGGGCGGTAGGCGAGGTGGGTGGCGGAGGGCGCATTAAGCATGTGCACGTCGGCCCGGTGTCCGACGGCGAGGGAACCCACCGCCCGTTCGCCGTCGGCGTCGTTCCCGGAGTCCCGGTGCAGTGCCAGCGCGCCGCCGTACGTTGCTGCCCGGACCGCCTCATGGACACTGAGCCGCATCTGCAGCACTGCCGTGGAGACGCAGAAGGCCATGGAGCTGGTGTAGGACGTGCCTGGATTGCAGTTGGACGCCAGGGCCAGCTGAACGCCGGCGTCCAGCATCGCACGTGCCGGGGGCAGCGGCTGGCGGGTGGACAGGTCGCATGCGGGGAGGCAGGTGGCGACGGTTCCCCGCGCGCCCTTGCCGGTTGCGGGGTCCCAGCCGGCCCAGCTTTCCGCCAGCCCAGCCACGTCGTCTGCCGAGAGGTAATTGACGTGGTCCACGCTCGCCGCCCCCAGTTCCACTGCCAGCTGCACGCCGGGGCCCTGGCCAAGCTGGTTGCCGTGGACCCGGATCCCCAGCCCGGCGTCACGGCAGGCCTCAAGCACACGGCGGGACTGCTCAGCGGTGAAGGCTCCTTCTTCGCAGAACACGTCAGCCCAGCGGACATAAGGCCGGACGGCGTCGAGCATGGGCCCGCAGACGACGTCGGTGTAGGCATCGGCGTCCGAACCGGCAGGAACCAGGTGGGCGCCAAGGTAGGTGACTTCGTCGGCCACCGTCGAGGCGATCCGGGCGCTGCGTGCCTCGTGCTCGGTGTCCAGCCCGTATCCGGTCTTTGTTTCGAGGTACGTGGTCCCCAGGGACACAGCCTCGGAGACCCTCGCCATCGCCAGCCTGGTGAGGTCGAAATCGGACGTCCGCCGGGTCGCGTCGACGGTCACGGCGATCCCACCGGCCGAATACGACTCCCCCGCCATCCGGGCTTCGAACTCCGCAGTGCGGTCCCCGGCGAAGACCAGGTGCGTGTGCGAGTCAACCCAGCCGGGCAGCACCGCGCGGCCGCCTGCGTCCACGGCGTCATCGGCGGCGGGGGCTGAGGCGGCGGCACCCAGCCACGCGATCCGTTCCCCTTCGATCACCATGGCCGCGTTTTTCAGGACCCGGTGCTCCAGGTCCTGGGTCATCAGTTCGGCGATATTGGTGATCAGTGTGCTCATGAGTCCATTCTTCAGCGCCGGATCGACCAGCGCGTGGCGGCCAGCGCCTCCGCTGTCCGGTATGCCGGACTGCTGGCAGCGTCTGTGCGGCGCCCGGCGTCCTGCCCGGCGAGGATCTGGGCGGCCGCGAGCTCCGCCATGGCCGCTGAGGTCTGGAAGCCGTAACCGCCCTGGCCTGCGAGCCAGTAGAACCCGCGGGCCTCTGCGTCGAAGCCGGCCACGGGCACGCCGTCGGCCGCTTCGGTCCGGAGCCCGGTCCAGGCACTGCGTATTCCGCCGATCCCGAGGGTGGTCATCTGGTTGAGCTTCGCGATCAGCCGTTCGACGTCGCCGGGCCGTGGCCGGGCGTCCTCCGGCCCGCTGGGGACAGTTTCCGAGGGCGAGATCAGCACGTCAGTGCCCTCCCGGCGGAAGTAGAACGTGTTGTCCGCCGCCGCCACCATGGGGCTGCGCTCGGGCAGGGGGCGTTCGACGCCGACAATCGCCGCGGTGCGCCGGTACGGCTGCAGCCCGAGCTTCTCCACTCCGCTGATGACCGCCAGTTCGTCGGCCCAGGCGCCTGCGGCGTTGACCACGACCCCTGCCTGGAAGGCCTCCTGCCCGGCGCCGATCTCCCAGCCTGAACCCAGCCGCTGGGCGGAATGCACGCGGGCGCCGGTGATGATGTCCGCGCCGGCGGCTTCCGCCCGGTCCCGATGGTCGGCCAGCAGCAACGGCGCGTCGCAGCCGAAGGATCCGGTGTCCAGGCCGGCAGCGGAAAAGGAGTCCGGCACCAGCGCCGGACACAGCTCCAGTGCTTCGGCCACTGAGATGGCGCGCATATGTCCGCTGGCCTCGGCACGGACAGCCTCCTCCGTGCCGATGAGCATAAAGCTGCGCGGCGACAGGACCGGCCGAGGCAGCTCCGCATCCCTGGCGGCCATCAGTTCCAGCGTCCGGACCGTCAGCTCCTGGACTACGGCGGGACCATAGCTGGGGATCAGCTGCCGGGCTGAACGGGAGGACGTGTGGTACGCCAGCTCCTGCTCCGCCTCCACCAGCGCGACGCTGCAGCTGGCGGCGAGCGCCGACGCCAGGGACAGGCCGGCGATGCCGCCGCCGACTATGAGGACATCGTAATGTGCTGCCATGGCTCCATCCTTGCAGAGTTGCCGTAGTGCCGCCGGGCCTGGCTGGACAGTTTAGCCCCGGGCTTAGCCCGCTACCGCGGCACGGCTGGCGACGAAGGCACCCACGCACGCTTCGACGTCGTCCGCCGAGTGTGAGGCGGACAGCTGCACCCGGATCCGGGCGGCACCTCGCGGGACCACCGGGAAACTGAATGCGGTGACGAAGACGCCGTGCCGGAGCATCTGGTCCGCCACCTTGGCGGCCATCACGGCGTCCCCGAACATGACGGGGACGATCGCGTGTTCGCCGTCCAGGAGTTCGAAGCCTTCCTCGGTCATCCGGCTGCGGAACAGGCGGGCGTTCTCGAACAGCCGGGCCCGCAGGTCACCGGAATTCTCCACCAGGTCCAGCGCCTTGATGGTGGCTGCCACGATCGCGGGGGCCAGCGAGTTGGAGAACAGGTACGGGCGCGCCTTCTGGCGGAGCATGGCCACCACTTCGCTGCGGCCCGAGACATAGCCCCCGGACGCACCGCCCAGCGCCTTGCCGAACGTGCCGGTGTAGATGTCCACGCGCTGGGACACACCGGCGTGTTCGGGAGTTCCGGCACCGGTGGCACCCATGAACCCGACGGCGTGGGAGTCGTCCACCATGACCAGGGCGTCGTGCTTCTCGGCGAGGTCGCAGATGGCCTCCAGCGGGGCGAGGTAGCCGTCCATGGAGAAGACGCCGTCGGTCACGATGATCTTGCGCCTGGCATCTTTCGCCTCCAGGAGTTTTGCCTCCAGGTCGGCCATGTCCTGGTTCGCGTAGCGGAAGCGCTGGGCCTTGCAGAGCCGGATGCCGTCGATGATGGAGGCGTGGTTGAGGGCGTCGGAGATGATGGCGTCCTCCGGCCCGAAGAGGGATTCGAAGACCCCTCCGTTGGCGTCGAAGCAGCTGGAGAACAGGATGGTGTCTTCGGTCCCGAGGAATCTGGAGACCCGGGCTTCCAGTTCCAGGTGCAGGTCCTGGGTGCCGCAGATGAAGCGGACGCTGGCCATGCCGAAGCCGCGCCTGTCCATGGCGGCTTTGGCGGCCGCGATGATGTCCGGATGGTCTGCCAGGCCGAGGTAGTTGTTGGCGCAGAAGTTCAGCACCGTCGTGCCCGGCTGGCCGATCTGCCCTGCGGTGACGTGGCTGGACTGCGGGGAGTTGATGCTCCGTTCGGTCTTGAAGAGTCCGGCGGTGCGGATGTCGTCCAGCTCTGCCTGCAGCTGGTCCTTGATGGCGGTGTACATGGTGCTCCTTAGAGTTCGGTCCAGTCGAGGACGACTTTGCCGCCGACGCCGGCGCGGGCAATGTCGAAGCCTTTTTCCCATTCCCTGGCGGGAAGCCTGTCCGTCACGACAGCCGAGATGCCGGCGTGCAGCACGGGGTTGGAGGAGAGCATGGCACTCATGGCGTACCAGGTTTCGTACATCTCCCGCCCATAGATGCCTTTCAGGGTCAGCATGTGCGTGACCACCTTGCCCCAGTCGATGGTGATGTCCTGGCTGGGCAGGCCGAGCATGGCAATGCGCCCGCCGTGGTTCATGTTGTCGATCATCTCAGGAAGCGCCGTTGGGTGGCCCGACATTTCCATGCCGATGTCGAAGCCTTCCCGCATGCCCAGTTCCCGCTGTGCATCGCGGACACGGGTAGTGGAGACGTCGATGGCAAGGTCCACACCGAGCCGGCGTGCCAGGTCAAGGCGGGGCTGTGACACGTCGGTGATGGCAATCTTGCGTGCCCCGGCATGGCGGGCCACCGCGATGGCCATGAGTCCGATGGGTCCGGCGCCCGTAATCAGGACGTCCTCGCCCACCAGGGGGAAGCTGAGGGCGGTGTGTACGGCGTTGCCGAACGGATCGAAGATGGCGCCAAGCTCGGGAGTGATGGAGGGATCGTGGTGGACCCAGACATTGGTCTCGGGGATGACGACGAACTCGGCGAAGGCGCCGTCCCGCTGCACGCCCACGCTGACCGTGTGGATGCACATCTGCCGGCGGCCGGCGCGGCAGTTGCGGCAGATCCCGCACACCACGTGGCCTTCACCGGACACCCGGTCCGCCACCTTGACGTCGCGGACGTCCTCGCCGGTTTCCACCACTTCGCCGTAGAACTCGTGGCCGGCAATGAGCGGCGCTTCGATGATGCCCTGGGCCCAGGAGTCCCAGGACTGGATGTGCAGGTCGGTGCCGCAGATGCCGGTTGTCAGGACGCGGACCTTGACGTCGCCGGGCCCCGCCTCGGGTTCGGGGCGGTCAACGAGCTCGAACCCGGCGTGTGGGCCGGACTTGTAGAGGGCCTTCATTGGCTTCCTGACTCTTGGTGGTTGCCCCGGGGGCTGCGGGCGGAGATCTTCCTTCATTAGAGCTATTCCAAAGCGTTAGCACAAGCAGTATTTTCTCAATCGACGATGAAGGATCCGCTTACGCATAGACTGGAACAATGGAAATTCATCAGCTGGAAATCCTCCGCGAGCTTGGAGCCCTGGGCAGTGTGAAAGCGGTGGCGGACACGCTGATGGTCACGCCCTCAGCCGTGTCCCAGCAGCTGTCCCTGCTGCAGCGGAACGTCGAGGTGCCGCTGACGCGGAAGGAGGGCAGGAACCTGGTGCTCACGGAAGCCGGCCAGGTGCTCGCCGATGCGGGCGCCGCCGTCGTCAATGCCATGGCGGATGCGCGCACCGCCATCGGCGCGTACCACGGCTCGCCGGTGGCGCCAGTGACGCTCAGCGGATTCCACAGCGTGGGCCAGGCGCTGTTCGCGCCGCTTGCGCGGATGCTGGACGCGCCGGGCCGGCCGAGGATCCAACTCTCCGACGAGGACGTGGCGCAGCACGATTTCCCGGCGCTGACGGCGCGCTACGATTTGGTGCTCGCCCACCGGATGGACCACAGCCCGCGCTGGCCGGAGGAGCGGGTGGCGGTGATCCCGCTGGCCCATGAACCGCTGGATGTTGCCCTGCCGGCGGACCATCGGCTGGCCGGCCAGGACACGGTGACCGCGGCCAACGTCGTGGGCGAAGCGTGGGTGACCAGCCACACCGGCTACTCTCCCGCGGACGTGCTGTCGGCCGTGGCGGCCGTCTCCAGCAAGGAACTGAACATCGTCCACCGGATCAATGACTACTCCACCGTGGCGGCGCTGGTGGCGGCGGGCGGCGTGGTGGGCCTGCTGCCGCGGCACACGGCGCGGCCCGTGCTCAACCCCGGCATTGTGCTTCGGCCGCTCGAGGGCATCAGCACACGGCGGCGCATCGACATCCTGGCCCGCCCGGAGAACCTGAAGCGGCGTTCGGTGATGATGGTGTGCGAGGCGCTGCAGGCGATCATGACCGGGCTGGTGGAGGACAGCTGACCCGACTGACTCGCAGTTGACGACGTTAAGTGCTGCCTACTTTTCGGATGGCTTGCCGTGCCCGTGGCCCTTGCCGAGTCCTTTGCCCGGACCCTTGCCCAGGCCTTTCCCCAAGCCCAGTCCCGGACCCGTTCCCGCGCCCTCGACGATCCTGTCCGCGGTGACCGAGTCGCCGCTCTTCACGCCGGAGACCCTGACCGACTCACCCTTGGCGATCTCCGCGATGGCGACCTCTGAGGGCTTCAGCCGCTTGCCGTCCTCGCCCGTTGCAGGAGATCCATCCGCGGCCGGCGCCGGGAACTTGATGACCTTGGTGTCCGCATTGACGGCATAGCTCTGCGTGTAGCCGTCCTCGCTCTTCACGGTGACCGAGGTGTCGCTGACGGCCTCCACGGTGCCTTGCTGGCCCAGGTGGGTTTCAAACGTCCCGTCGGCCTTCTTCACCACGCTCTCGCTGTGCAAATGCTGGGGGCGCTGGGCTTTGTCCTGCTTCTTGTCCTGTTTGCCCGGCGCGGACTCCGAGGGAGATGGGGATGGTGAGTCCGTGGCAGACCAGGCAATGGCGACGCCTGTGCCGGTCAGGGCCAGCGCCACCACGCCGGCCAGCAGTGCCTTGCGGATTCTCAACGGTTCTCGGACCGACATGGCCATTCCTCCCACAGCACGGGCAGGGCTCCCGTGCCCTGAATCTTCAGTGTAGAACCGGGAACGGCAACTGAATACGGGTACTTTTACGCCTGCGGGATGTGAGTACTACCTAGAACAAAACTGGGTCGCAGCAGACGTCGTTATGAGCGTTCTAAACGACGTGTACTGCGACCCAGTTGGGTTAAATCAGGCGAGTCAGCCTTCGACGCCAAGCTTCTGCAGGATCAGTTCCTTCACCCGGCCGGCGTCGGCCTGCCCACGGGTGGCCTTCATGACACCGCCCACGATCGCACCGATGGCCTGGAGCTTGCCGGCGCGGATCTTGTCCGCGACGTCCGGCTGCGCGGCGAGGGCGGCGTCGATGGCTTCCAGCAGGGGGCCGTCGTCGGAAACAACGGCGAGGCCGCGCTTCGCCACGATCTCCGCCGGGGTGCCTTCGCCGGCGAGCACGCCGTCCAGGACCTCGGTGGCCATCTTGTTGTTGATCTTGCCGTCCTCCACCAGCTGGTTCAGCTCCACGATGGTGGCGGGCTGGACGCCCAGCTGGCCGGGATCGACGTCGGCGTTCTTCGCACGGCCAACGATCTCGCCCATCCACCACTTACGGGCGACAGAGGCAGAAGCTCCTGCGGCGATGGTTTCCTCGATCTCATCCATAACGCCGGCGTTGACAACATCGCGGAATTCCAGGTCCGAGTAGCCCCAGTCCAACTGCAGCCGCTTGCGGCGGGCCGCCGGCGGCTCGGGCAGGGTGGCGCGGAGCTCCTCCACCCATTCGCGGGACGCAACGATCGGAACCAGGT
>JBKKDH010000142.1:0-2604 GCA_046708445.1 Arthrobacter sp. | reverse complement strand
TCTCCAGGACAAGCAGCATTGCAGCCCGTCAGATGAGCCGACAGATCGGCGGCCGATTCACTCTTGCGGGGATGCTGTCACGGTCGTCAATGACCCGCCCCATCCGTTCGAGCCGGCCCGAGTTTCCGACGAGAGCCCTCCCTGCGACCGTGCCGACTCCGTCGTCCCCGGGATCACCTGGTGGTGGGAGACGGATGCTCGGCACCGGCCGCGCTGACTTCGCCAAAGGACCGCCCGAGCTACACGGAAGCTCGAATCTGGATGGAGGTCATCGTGACCGCCCGCCGTCGACGCGACCTGCCGCCGGCCCGTCGGAGGGTGCGGGCACATCCACAGCCCGGCCTCACACAAGGCCAGCCCCGCCACCGACAGGCGGTAGCAACTCTTCAGCTACGCGCCCGATGAACGCGCCGTCCATAATGCGTCCGCAGCCACCAACCGATCCTCGTTCAGGGGGCGATCCACATGTCCGATGATGCCAGGACCCTCGAAGCGGTTAAGTTTCCCCGCCACGAACGTCGTGGCTTGTTTATGGGCCTGAAGTGGTACCAGCTGCTCCTCCTGGCCAGCGGCGTGCTGATAGCCAGCGTCGCTTCCGCCGTCGGTGGACCGGGCGCGCTGTTTAGTTCAGGTCCGATGTGGCTTGCTCTCATGCTTCTTGGGCTTCTGCAGTACTCGCGGATTCCGTACCCGGTGTGGGCGACCCACATCTTCCTCTTCCTCTATAGAACCGCCCTGAAGCAAACACGTTTTCTAGTGAGGCCGGAAGCACCACCGCTGGCGGGACGGCTTGCGCTGCCCGGGGGCCTTGGGAATCTCGAGGTCCGGCAGGCGCGGCAGGGAGAGTCGTTCATCGTGGACGCCCAGGGGAGGGAAGCGGTGGCAGTCCTCCGGTGCAGTACGAGATCCTTTGCCCTGTTGGACAGCGATGACAAGGCATGGGCTGTCCAGGCCTGGTCGAGAGTGCAGGCCGGGCTGGCCCAGCGGCAGAGCATCGCCCGCATCGCAGTTCAGGACTACACGGTTCCCTATCCATCAACCGCGCTGCGGGACTTCTACGAGAAGAATGTGCCACCCCGTGCCGGAAGCGAAACTGAACCTACATGGGGTGAGCGCGCGTATGAGGACCTCGTCGCCGCCGCCGGATCAACCACGAGGCACGACCTGTTGGTCGCCCTGGTCGTCGACACAGCCAAAGCGCGACGGCGGATCCGTGAGTCTGGAGGGGGACTGGTAGGCCTGGAGCGAGTTATCCGGCTCGAGGTCGAAGCCATGACAACGGGACTGGCGACGCACAACGTGAAAGTCGAAGAATGGTTGCCGGAGCCAGAACTCCTGGGCGTGGTTCGTGGTGCGTTCGATCCCGATGCAGTCGTCCGGGCGGCGGGTAGGGCTTCCAACCCGGTGCCGGTTACCGGCGGACCCATGGCCGTCGAAGAACACTGGGCCTATCTGCGCACCGACTCTGCCTTCCATCAAACGTTCTGGGTCTCCGAGTGGCCGCGACAGAAGGTTTTTCCTGGGTTCATTCATCCATTGGTCTATGTGGGCGATTTCCGACATACGGTGACCCAAGTGATCCGCGCCGTGCCGACTGCGGAAGCGCTACGCGACATCCGTTCCGCCCAAGAGGCCCACGAAACGCGACGACGAATCAACACACGCTTCGACAGGCCACTAACTCGCGAACAGAAGGCGGAGGAAGACGAAGTTGCCCAGCGTGAGGAAGAGATCGTCGCCGGTCATGGGGACGTCCGGCCCGCGGCTTTTGTCACCATCACGGCAGCCTCGCTGGATGACCTGGCCAGGCAGAGGCAGGAACTCGAATCGGCAGCGGCAGGTGCCTTCGTCGAGCTCCGGCTGCTCGCAGGACAACAGTGGCCGGCATTCGTAGCAGGGGCACTTCCCTTCGGAAGGGGATTGCGATGACTGCCAAGCAGGAGACCGTTCAGTACTTGCCGTCGAGTGAAAGCCGACATGAGCGGCGCGCACGACGTCGGGCCGAGGCCGCCAGCCAAGACCGTCAGGGAAACAATGCAGCCCTCAGGCTGGCGGAATTCGCGGAGACAAGACTGGGGAAACCGGGCTTGTCCGGTGACTGGGGGAGCCGGGAACCGAACTCGCTCCGCGGACCGCATCGACTGAGGTCTGCACCGCACCGCGCTTCGACGATGACGTTCGCGGCTGCCTATCCGTTCATCACAGAGTCGGGACTCGGTCACGAGGGGACATACATCGGTACGGACGTCTTCGGTTCCGGGGCGTTCTCCTATGATCCCTGGATCCTCTACGACAAGGGCATCATCAGCGGCCCGTCGATCGTTGTTATCGGCACGGTGGGAACGGGAAAGTCGATGTGCGGGAAATCGCTGGTAGCGCGGTCGATCACTCTTGGGCGGAAGGCCGCCGTCGCCTCTGATCCCAAGGGAGAGTGGGTTGCAGTGGCCAAGGCTGTTGGTGGGAAGGTCATCTCCGTCGGTCCAGGGCGGGCGGCCCGGGTCAACCCGCTCGACGCCGGACCTCGGCCGAGTGCTCTGACGGAGGCCCAGTGGCAGGCGGTGGTGCGGCAACGCCGGCGTTACCTGTTGGTCGCGCTGGTCTCGC
>JBKKDH010000141.1:0-10677 GCA_046708445.1 Arthrobacter sp. | reverse complement strand
CTGTTGATGTGGAGCTCCTCAAGGAGCACATCGGCTCGCGGCTTCCGTTCGGACCCGGCGGCGTGTTTCCCGCCTGCGGCACTGGCGAGTTCCACGCCCTGAGCATCGACGAGGTGCGCACCGTGGTGAGCGCCGCCGTCGAGGTTGTGGCAGGTAAGGTGCCGGTGGTCGCCGGAGCGGGCGGGCCACTGGGCCACGCCCTGGCTGCCGCCCGCGTGGCGGAGGAAGCCGGTGCCGACGCACTCCTGGTTCTGCCGCCGTACCTGGTCACGGGACCCACCGATGGCCTGGTGGCCTATATTGAAGCAATTGCGGACGCCAGCAGCCTGCCGGTGATCGTCTACCACCGCGGCAACGCCAAGTTCACCGCCGCTTCCATGGCACACCTCGCGGCCAACCCCAAGGTGATCGGCTTCAAGGACGGCTTGGGAGACGTGGGCTTGGCCCAGGAGATCGTCTCCGCGGTCCGTGCCACCGGACGTGAGGACTTCGCCTTCTTCAACGGGTTGCTGACCGCCGAACTGACCCAGGGCGCTTACCGGGGCCTGGGCATCCCGCTCTACTCCTCGGCCGCGTTCGCCATGGCACCGGAGATTGCCAAGGCGTATTACGACGCCTACATGTCCGGTGACGAGGAGCGCCGCAACGCCCTTCTCGAAGGCTTCTACGCTCCGCTGGTGCGGCTCCGTGACCAGACGCCCGGCTTCGGCGTCTCCCTGATCAAGGCGGGCCTGCGGCTCGGCGGGATGGCTGTTGGCGGCGTCCGGCCGCCGCTGGTGGACCCCACCGAGGACCAACTGGTCCAGCTGAAGTCCATCCTGGCCAAGGGCTACGAGCTGGCTGGCCGCTGATGAGTGCGCCCGCGCTCGATTCCGTCAGGACCGCACCGCTGATCACCGGCCTGTCCACGCGGCTGCTGACGGTCCCGCTGCGTCGCAGCTGGGGAGTGGACGCCCCGGAAAACCACGTGATCGTCACGAAGATCCAGACGGACGACGGCGGCGCGGGGCATGGTTTTTCCTGGACGCCCACCATCGGCCCGCAGGCCGTCAAAGCACTCCTCGACTACGACATCGCACCTTTCGTGACGGGTCTGCCTGCCAACCCCGAAACCGTGTGGGACGCGTTGTGGAAGCGGCTGCATGAGGCCGGCGGCGGGGGACTGACCACCATCGCGATGGCCGGCGTCGACCTTGCCCTCTGGGACCTTCAGGCCCGCCGCGCACAGACCTCAGTTACGGGGCTGCTGGGCCAGCGGCAGGAGTCCGCGGAGGTGTACGGATCCGGGGTGAACCTGCATTACACGCTGGAGGAGCTGGTGTCCCAGACTGAACGCTGGGTGGCAGCTGGACACCGGGCCGTCAAGATCAAGGTGGGCAAGCCCGATATCCGCGAAGACGCCGAACGCGTGGCGGCGGTCCGGTCCGTGCTCGGCCCCGACCGCAAGCTCATGATTGACGCGAACCAGCGCTGGGACCTGCCCACAACCTTCAAAGCGTTGGATGTCCTTGCAGAGTTTGAGCTGGAGTGGCTCGAGGAGCCCATCCGCGCGGACGATCTTTGGGCTTACAAGAGGCTGCGGAAGCACTCACCCGTCGCCATCGCCCTGGGCGAAAACCTGCACACCATCTACCGTTTCCGCGATTTCATTGAGGCGGAAGCGGTGGACATCATCCAGCCCAACATCATCCGGGTAGGCGGCATCACGCCGTTCCGGCGGATTGTGGAGCTGGCGCGGACGAACAGCATCCGCGTGATGCCCCACCTGCTGCCGGAACTGTCCGGTCAGCTGGCCCTCACCCTGGCGGAGCCCACGCTGGTGGAGGACGTGGAGGATGCTTCCTTCGAACAGCTGGGCATCCTGGCCGGACCCTCACCGGTCCGCTTCAACAACAGCCGCCTGACCTTGACGGACCAGCCGGGCCTTGGCTTCCGCTTCAAGGACACGCCCGCAGCCTGATGCAGATCTTACGACCGCAGATACGACACCTCCCGACGAAATACAGGTAACCCAGTGACTACTGCAACCCTTTCACTTTCCGAGCTCACGGCTGCCGCCACCCGGGCAGCCTCCATCGCCGCTGCAGCGTCGGACGCCGAGCGGGCAGGCTGGCTCAACGCCATCGCCGACGCCCTGGACGCCAACGTGGCCGAACTGGTGGAGATCGCCGACTCGGAGACCAGCCTCGGCACCGTCCGACTCACCGGCGAGGTGGCCCGCACGTCCGGGCAGTTGCGGCTTTTCGCGCGCGTGATCACCGAAGGCTCCTACCTTGAAGCCGTGATTGACCATGCGGACCCGTCCGCCACCCCGCCCAAACCGGACTTGCGCCGCATCCTTCGCCCGATCGGGCCGGTGGCCGTCTTCTCCGCCTCGAACTTCCCGTTCGCGTTCTCGGTGGCCGGCGGCGACACCGCGTCCGCGCTCGCCGTAGGCTCCTCGGTGATTGTCAAGGCCCACTCGGGCCACCTGAAGCTTTCCGAGCGGACGGCCGCGGTCGTCACGGAAGCCCTGCGTTCCGTCGGGGCCCCGGACGGCCTGTTCGCCCTGGTCAGCGGCCGCGAGGTGGGTACTGCCCTGGTGCAGGATCCCGCCATCAAGGCAGTGGGCTTCACCGGGTCCATCCCGGGCGGCCGGGCGCTCTTTGACCTTGCGGTCTCGCGGCCCGACCCCATCCCCTTCTACGGCGAGCTTGGAAGCTTGAACCCGGTGGTCATCACCACGGCCGCGCTGGCTGAACGTTCCGGCCAGCTAGCGGCGGGACTTGCGGCCTCGTTCACGATGGGCGCCGGCCAGTTCTGCACCAAGCCGGGGCTGGTGTTCATTCCGTCGGGTTCAGGCTTCGCCGCTGAATTGGCTGAGGCCAGCAAGGACAAGCCGACGGCGGCCATGCTCACGACGCGGATCTCCGACGCCTACCCGGATGGCCTGCGCAGCGTGGCCTCGCTGCCTGACGTGACCATCGTCAGCGGCACCGCAGACCAGGACGCCACCCGCGACGGCGCCGCACCCGTGGTGTTCTCCACCTCCGCCGCCAACGTCCTGGAGCGCCCGGACGAGCTGCTGGAAGAATGCTTCGGCCCCACCACGCTGCTCATCGAATACTCGAGCCAGGAAGAGCTTTCCGCTGTCCTGGCCATGGTTCCCGGCAGCCTGACCGCCACCGTCCACGCCCAGCCGGGAGAGGACGTCGGAGGCCTCGTGGAGCAGCTGTCAGGCCTGGCCGGCAGGGTCCTCTTCGACGGCTGGCCCACCGGGGTCGCAGTGAACTGGGCCCAGCAGCACGGCGGTCCGTACCCCGCCACCACCTCACTCTTCACCTCAGTAGGCGCGACGGCGGTGCGCCGCTTCCAGCGTCCCGTAGCCTACCAGGATGCTCCGGAAACGGTGCTGCACCCGGCACTGCGCGAAAGCAACCCGCTGGGCATCCCGCGCCGCGTGGACGGCGAGCTGGTCCTCCCCTAGCAACGCTCTCTCAGATGATGGCGCTTTAATCGAATCGCTCTCTCAGTTGTTGCCGGGACTACGGCGACAACTGAGAGAGCGTTTGGCGTTTTGCCGCAGGATCTGAGAGAGCGTTTTGCCTACAGCTGCAGCGTGATGGGGCGCTTGAGGCCGTTCACGGTGGTGGTGGGCCAGCGGTCATCCACGGTCAGGACCTTCACGCCCGACTCGGTGAGCTGGACCGTATCCTCGATCTTCACTCCGGGTCCGGACGGGTTCCACGTGAACGGCTGGTTGGGCACCACGGCGTCGGTCGCGGCAGCGGTGACCCGCGGGTCCCGCCCGGCATAGCCGGCCGGTCCGCCCTGGTGGTGCTGCTCCCACTGTGCCGCGCCGAAGCCGTGGCGGACGTACGAGGCCTTGATCTCCCCGAAGATGCGGTCAAGCCGGGTGCCGGGCACGGTCGCGTCAAAGATGTCCGCCTCAACGGCGGCGATCCGGGACTCGGCGTCGAGCTCTGCGGGCGTGCCGCCGTCGAACCTCACCCAGCGGGTGATGTTCGCAACCAGGCCATCCCGTCGTGCGCATACCACTGCCATGGCGCGGCGGCCGAGCGGCGCGTGGGTGGCCAGCGGGTGGCGGAACTCGCTTCGGGAACTGCCATTGCACAGGAGGACCAGCGGCTCTGCGCCGGCCGCAACGACGCGGCCGGCGAGGGCTGACACAAGCTCGAACTCGGTGGTTTCCGGCCGGGCGGTGGACAGCACGTCCGTCACGATGCCCGCCAGTTCCGCGCTGAGGTGGGCGTAGCGGGCGGTCTCTGCGGGGAGCAGCTGCTGCCGGGCGGCCCTCAGTTCGGTGGCCACTGCGGCCTCGGCGAGCGGAGTGCCCGCGCTGCTGCCGGAAGAATGCCCGACGGCGGCAGCGGCCTCGTGCAGGTTCCCGTACCAGGGCACGGTGTGGAGCGAAACGCCGGTGGGCAGTTCCTCGGCCGCCATGCGTCCGGCCTCATTGTTGAACGTCACCAGGTGGTCGCCCTCCCGGTCCACGAGCAGCGCGGCGATGGGGTCGCCCGCCAGGCTGATGTGGACGCGGCTGCCGTCCAGGTACCAGGTCAGTGCTGTGTGCGTGGTCAGCAGGAGCGAGTCCTGGCCCTTCGCGTCGAGGATGTCCAGGACTCGGCGCCGCTTAACCTCCCGGTCGGCTGTGGAGGCGGGCGCTGTCCGTTTGCCCGTGGGCGGCGAATGGAGCGGCGCCGGTGTGGCGGTGGTCTGGCTCATGAGTTGTCCCCCTGTGTCTTGATCAATGTCTCAATCTCTTCCGTACCCAAAATTCCGTCGGCGACGAACACGGTGACGCTGCGGCGCACCGGCGTGCCGGGTTCAGCAATCACGGGCGCGTCCCAGGCAAGCGACTGGCCTACGCCCGGGTAGCCGTCCACCCGGACAAACCACGGGTCCGTTGAACCCTCCGCGGCGACGAAGACCAGCGTGGCGGTGCCGCCGTCGGCGGGCCCGCCGGGCGTGCCGCCGTCGTCAGTTCCTGTACTGAAGCTGCCGGACCAGGCGAGCCACGGCGTGACGCTCCCGTGGACGGCGGCCTCCCCGGCGCCTGAAGGCGTCCAGACCGTGGCCCCGGAGCATTCCGGCAGGCGCCAGAAGAAGCCGCCGTAGCCGCCTTGATGGCGGCCGTTGGAGCCGGGGCTGCCCAGGCTCACCGGGTGGTCGCCGGCGGGGGAGAGTGCAAAATCGAGGCTGAGGCGCCAGGCGGAGGAGCCGGCCGAGGCCCATGTCCAGGTGCGCTGCTCGGTCAGGACGGGAGCGCCGTCGGGCCCGTTCCAGGAGAGGGTTTCAGCCAGCCGGCCGTCCGCCGGGGACTGTTCGACGGCGGTCCGTCCGCTTTGGGACTGGGCCGTGCGGACGATGGTGCCATGATCCGGACGCCAGACGTATTCGCCGGCTTCGCGGGTGTAGGTGCGGCCGCCCCAGAAGTTGACGCCGTCAACGTCCTGCAAGGCCACGCCCACACCCAGATGCCACACGTGGTCCAGCGGCTGGTGATCGGTGACGACGGTCCCGCCGAGGGTGCGGACCGGGTGGAGGTAGGGGCGGGGCGAGGACACGGCGCGGATGCGGCTGCCGTCCTGGTACTCGGCCACTGAGTGCCCTGCGAGGTCGAACGTCTGCACGGGAGGTACGCTGCGGGCCCAGGGGACGCCGAGTTCGGCAAATGTAGCCTGTGCTTTGGCCGCGCGGTCGATGAGTTCAGGGATGCCGTTGACTACGGGGTGGGCACCGTCGCTGTCGCCCTCCCACGTGAGGTGCACGGCGGGAATTTCCTGCGGGTCTGGCGCCGTGCGGATGGCTTCCAGCACGGACGTGAAAGCACCCGTGTCCGCCAGGCTGCACAGCAGGGGAGCGCCATTGCTCCGGGCCTCGAGCAGGTTCTCCAGCAGGTCGGTCCGCCCGAAGGTCTCGCGGCGCTCGCCGGCCGCGGTTGTGGTCACCACCTCGTCCTCCGTGTAGAAGAGGGTGATGTCCCCCTGCGTGCCGTGGACCGTCACGGAAGGGTTCTGCTGCTCCGGAGCACAGAGCGTCAGTCCGCACAGCAGGGTCTGCCCTGCCGCGGTGCGGACGCGGATCACGGACGTGTCGTCGCTCTGGGTGTCATTGGCCCGGTAAAGGTCAGTCTCCACTGATGCGACGTCGGCAATGGTGTGCGCGCCGGCCATGTGCAGGCTGGTGGCCACGGCATGCGCCAGGGCGTTCGTGGCTACGCCGTCTACGACATCGGTGCCATCGAGGCTGCGTTTGCCGGCCCAGCGGGACCGCCTGAAGTATCCCCTGGTCCGCAGCCACATGCCCTGGGCGCTCAAACCAAGGACATCCCCGATCTCACCGGAAGCTATCGACTCACGGATTGCGGGCAGGGCCAGGGACCCCAGGCTCTGGAAGCCCACCTGGACCAGTTTCCCCGAGGCATCGGCCGCAGCCAAAACCTCCTGGAACTGCGCCATGGAAGCGACCGGGGGCTTTTCGACATACACGTCCGTCCCTGCTGCCAAGGCAGCCAACGCCAGGGGAGCGTGCGTCTGGATCGGGGTGGCCAGGATGACAACATCCGGGCCCGTTCCCGACGCCAGCAACTCGTCCAGGGTGGCGAAGACCGCCACGGAAGCTCCCAGTCTGCCGTCCTGGGGCGGATGGGGATCGGCCACGGCCACCAGTTCGACGGCGCCGGAGGCCTCGAGCCGGGCCAGGTTCGCCAGGTGCCGCTCACCGAAGCCGTGGACGCCCACCAGGGCTATCCGCGGACGGTCGGTTGGAGCTTGGGCCGAGCCGGGCTCCGCGGCGGAGTGCGGTGCTGTAGTGCCAGGTGCCGCGAACGCGGATTGCTGAGTCATCGATGGTCCTCGGTGCCTATGGGGTGGACAGGGTTGATTGGTGCTGGGCGGCGGGGTTTTCGGCGCCCAAAGTCCGGGTTAAGTAGCCGATGGCTTCATTCTGCATCCCTGTGGTGAAGACGTGACCGCCCGGCCAGAATCTTCCGGTGTAGGTGCTGGCCGGATGCAGCGACTCCAGGATCCGGTGGGCCTCGCGCATGCCGCCTTCGGGGAAAAGCTGGTCCGCAAGGGCGTACTGCACCAGGAAACCGTCCGACTCGGATCTCGCGGTGAGTTCCGGCCAGTCGCCCAGTTTCCAGAGCCCGGGCGTCTGGAGCAGCCAGGAATGGGCGTCCAGGTAGGCGGGCAGGAGTGACCCGAACGTGGCCATCATGCATGTCACCACATAGTTCTTGATCCTCGGGCTCAGCGCAGCCAGGGTGAGCGACCGGCCGCCGCCGCCGGAGAAGCCGATGCAGCCCAGCCGTTCCGTATCTACCCCCGGCAGTGAGGCCAGGACGTCCAGTGCCGCGAGGTCATCATGGGCCACCATTCCTGCCAGGCTGGTGCCCAGGAGGCCAGCGGCCTTGGCCACGGTGTCTTCATGGAAGCCGGCCGCGGCGTTGTACAGGTCCGCGTCGGTTGGTACGGCGCCGTCCTCCCGCCATTGCGACTTCCTCGCCTCCAGGGCGGTGGCCGTCCGCCACGGCGGCACGGAGAGGTCGAACCGGCGGCTGCCCCAGGCAAACGTGTCATGGGCCAGCACGGCAAAGCCAGCGCGGGCCACCCCGGTAGCCAATGCCTGGCCGTCGTAGTGGCCAGCCCGCGCCGCAGCGGCGGAAGGGTGGGATTGCGGGAGTTCCACCAGCCGGTCCGCTCCGCCGAACTTGTTTCCGCCGTGGCAGTGCAGTGCGAGCACGCCCGGCAGCGGTCCGGAAGCCCCGGCCGGGCGCACCAGCCAGCCCGTAGTACGGGGGCCGAAGCCCAACTGCCAGCTCAGCTGGGAGGTGGTAACGCCGTCGTACCTTTCTTCCCAGTGGATGGTGACGTCCACCGGAGGAACGGCGGCCGGAATGCCCAGAGCGTCCGCGAGCTCCTGGGCTGCCGGGGCCGCTGCCTGGTGGCGGGGCTGGTTCTGGACATAGCCGGGCCAGTCCTCATAGCCGGCGATGGCGCTGGGCCGCGTGGGCTCGTCTGGTGTAGTCACTGGCCTGCCTGTTGTTCGAAGGGGGGAGCGGTTGGCGTCGGCTGCGCGTCAGCCCAGGTTCTGGTTGACTTCGGAAATCATGCCCTTGGCGGCGTCCCGGGGGGAAGTCTTTCCGAAGAGTACATCCGTGTTGTATCGGTTCAAAACTTCGAGTGTGGCGGAGGATCCGGCGGGGAACGGCTTCGGCGCTTCGATGTTCAGCTCCGCGATCCGGTCCAGGTAGGCGGCTTCCTTCTGCTGCGAATCCTTCAGGAGCGGGGTGATGCCGGCCTTCAGCTCGGTATTGGCGGGCATTCCGCGGTCACTCTTGATCTTCTTGGCTGCCTCGATGTTGTTGACCAGGTAGTTGATGAAGAGGGCGGCTTCCTTGGGGTGGGCCGATTTGGAGGAGATGGCGTATTCCATGGACGAGCGCAGCCAGGCGCCCGGCTCCTTGCTTTCGCCCGGCATTTTCATCATGACCAGGGGCGAGCCCGAGTAGGAAGTCATCTGGTTGCTCCAGGAGATTTTCATGGCCTGCTTGCCCTGGCCCATCAGGGTCAGCTCGGGCTGCGCGGAGCCGTCTTCCACCGTCTGGGAGGCCGACGGCGCCCCGCCGGTTTCCATCAGGTTCTTGTTCAGCTCGAACCACTTCGTCAGGGTGTCCTCGGTGATGCCCATCTTCTTGCCGTCGTCGGTGTAGAGGTCTTCGCCGTTCTGGCGGGCCCACACGGCCAGGAAGGAGTCGTTGGCCATGGGGGTGGTGCCGAAAGTTCCCGCCGGGGATTTCTTGGTGATTTCCGCGGCGATATCCGCGAAGTCGTCCCAGGTCCAGGTCTCGTCATCCGGGAGTTCCACGCCGGCTTTTTCGAAGACCACGGGATCGATGACCATCGACATGGAGTTCACGCCGGCGGTGATGGTGTACTGCTTGCCTTCGATCTTGCCCAAGTCCACGGTGCCCTCGGCGAATTTGGATGTGTCCAGTTGGTCCTTGACCTTATCCAGGTCCAGCAGGACGCCGCGGCTGGAGTATTCGCTGGGGTAGGACCCACTCATCGCGAAGACGTCAGGGGTGGTGCCGCCGGCGATCTGCGTGGCCATCTTGTCCCAGTACGAGCTGAACTCAGTGTTTTCGCCCTGGACCTTGATGGTGGGGTTGGCAGCTTCGAAATCCTTGATGACTTCCAGCGTGGTCTTGGCGCGGGAGTCGTTGCCCCACCACGCGAAGCGGATGGTGACCGGATCCTCCACGGTGCCCACCTTTCCGGCTTCGGGATTGCCCCCGCAGCCGCTGAGTACCAGTGCGAGTGCCGCCGTTGTTCCGGCGATGCCCAGGAAAGACTTATTGAGACCAAACCGCATTGTTGTGCCCCTCGGGTATTGAAGTATGGGTAGAGTGATCCTAGTTACAGAAAACGCTTTCTCAAAAACTAACAAAGGGCTATACAGGAGTCAAGAAACCGTTTACTTTGGTACGGAGCCGCTTTTTACACTTTCCACCGGGCGGCGGCACATCCGGACCGCGGACAACGGCATCAACCGCTGCACGCAGCACCGGGAGTCCGCCACCGAGGCGGGACGTATATCCCGATCGCCTCGGCGATCAACCCCAGACGTGGAGGGCCACGATGACCAAAGGAGACCACATGGCCGCTAAACATATCCCCAGGACGCCCCGGCCGGCATGCTTGCCGGCACCGGCGGTCCTGCTGTGTGAAATGGAGTCGCCGCAATGAGCGCCATCAGCGAACTCAGCACCATTACCCGGCGTAAGGGCAGGGCCACTGCCGAAGAAAAGAAGGCAAACGGCCGGGACAATAAGGCCGCGTACATCTTCCTGCTGCCGTGGCTGGTGGGCCTCGTGGCCATCACCATCGGCCCGATGCTGATGTCCCTGTACCTGTCGTTCACCGACTACAACCTCCTCCAGCCGCCCGAATGGGTGGGCCTGGACAACTTCACGCGGATGTTCTCAGACGCCCGGCTGCACAACTCACTTGGAGTGACATTCACCTACGTCCTGGTCGGCGTTCCGCTCCAGTTGGCGGTGGCGCTCCTGATCGCGCTGGTCCTGGACAAGGGCCTGCGCGGACTGCCGTTCTACCGCTCCGTGTTCTACTTGCCGTCCCTGCTGGGCGGCTCGGTGGCTGTGGCGATCCTGTGGAAGCAGATCTTCGGTACCACCGGCTTGGTCAACCAGGTCCTGGCAATGTTCGGCATCCAAGGACCGGGCTGGATTTCGGACCCCAGCACCGCGCTGGGTTCGATCATCCTGCTCCACGTCTGGACGTTTGGGGCCCCGATGATCATCTTCCTGGCCGGCCTGCGGCAGATCCCGGTGATGTACTACGAGGCCGCGAAGGTCGATGGTGCCAGCACGCTTCAGCAGTTCTGGAAGATCACCATGCCGATGCTCAGCCCGATCCTCTTCTTCAACCTGGTGCTGCAGATCATCGGTTCCTTCCAGTCGTTCACCCAGGCGTTCATCGTCTCGGGCGGCAACGGCGGCCCGTCGGACTCCACCATGTTCTTTACCCTTTACCTCTACCAAAAGGGCTTCGGCCAGTTCGACATGGGCTACGCCTCGGCCATGGCATGGTTCCTGCTGGTCATCATCGGTGTGTTCACCGCCATCAACTTCATCGCTTCCAAGTATTGGGT
>JBKKDH010000140.1:0-11939 GCA_046708445.1 Arthrobacter sp. | reverse complement strand
GCGCGCCCGGGCTTGATCCGGAGCGGATCGATGAGGTGGTGTTCGGCAACGCCAACGGCGCCGGCGAGGAGAACCGCAACATCGCCCGGATGGGCACCCTGCTCGCGGGACTGCCGGTGTCGATTCCCGGCACCACGGTCAACCGCCTGTGCGGCTCGTCATTGGATGCGGCCATCATCGCCTCGCGGCAGATCAACGCCGGCGACGCCGACCTGATGCTGGTGGGCGGTGCGGAGTCGATGTCCCGTGCGCCGTGGGTGTTGCCCAAGACGGAGAAGCCCTACCCGGCCGGAGACCTGACCCTGGCCTCCACCACGCTGGGCTGGCGACTGGTGAACAAGGCCATGCCCAAGGAGTGGACCATCTCCCTGGGGGAGGCCACCGAGCGGCTGGCCGGGAAGTACGGCGTGACCCGCGAGGCCCAGGACGAGTTCGCTGTGAACTCGCACAACCTCTCCGCCGCCGCCTGGGACGAGGGCTTCTACGACAACCTGGTGGCCCCGGTCCCGGGCACCGACCTGGTCCGCGACGAAGGCATCCGCGCCGGCTCCTCCGCGGAGAAACTCGCCGGGCTGAAGACCGTGTTCCGCACCGAGAACGGCACCGTCACCGCCGGGAACGCATCCCCGCTGTCCGACGGCGCGTCCGCGGCCTGGATCGGCTCCGAAGCCGCCGCCGCGCTGCTCGGGCTCGAACCGCTGGCCCGCATCGCCGGCCGCGGCGCACACGGCAACGACCCCCAATTCTTCGGATACGCCCCGGTGGAGGCGGCGAACAAGGCCCTCGCGAAGGCGGGCATCGGCTGGGACCAGGTGGGCGCCGTCGAACTTAACGAAGCGTTCGCCGCGCAGTCCCTGGCGTGCATCAACGCCTGGGGCATCGACCACTCCATCGTGAACGCCCATGGCGGTGCCATCGCCATGGGCCACCCGCTCGGCGCGTCCGGCACCCGGATCCTGGGCACCCTGGCCCGGTCGCTGCAGGCCTCGGGTGAACGGTGGGGTGTCGCGGCGATCTGCATCGGCGTGGGCCAGGGCCTCGCCGTCGTCCTCGAAAACGTCACTGCCGGTGCTTCGGCATAAAGGAAAGGGCTAAGCGATGTTGAATTTTGTAGACACGGTGGCCGACGCCGTCGCTGATATCAAGGACGGTTCCACCGTGATGATCGGCGGGTTCGGCAACGCCGGCCAGCCGTTCGAACTGATCGACGCCCTGATGGACTGCGGCGCCACCGACCTGACAGTGGTGAACAACAACGCCGGCCAGGGCGACCAGGGCCTGGCGCTGTTGATCAAGGAAGGCCGGGTGAGGAAGATGATCTGCTCCTTCCCGCGGCAGTCCGACTCTTGGCACTTCGACGCCAAGTACAAGGCCGGACAGGTCGAGCTGGAACTGGTGCCGCAGGGCAACCTCGCCGAGCGCATCCGCGCGGCCGGCGCGGGCATCGGCGGGTTCTTCACCCCCACCGGCTACGGCACCATGCTGGCCGAGGGCAAGGAGACGCGGATCATCGACGGCCGCGGGCAGGTCTTCGAAACCCCCATCCACGCCGACGTCGCCCTGATCAAGGCCCTCAAAGCCGACGGCAAGGGCAACCTCGTGTACCGCAAAACCGCACGGAACTTCGGCCCGATCATGGCCGCTGCCGCCAGGCAGAGCATCGTCCAGGTTTCCGAGATCGTGCCTACCGGGGCACTGGACCCGGAGGCCGTGGTCACGCCCGGAATCTACGTCAACACCATTGTGAAGGTGGCCTGAGATGAGCATCGAAACTTCCATCCAGACATCCGCGACGCCGCTGGGCCGTGACGACCTCGCCCGGCTCGTCGCCAAGGACATCAAGCCCGGCTCGTTCGTGAACCTGGGCATCGGCCAGCCCACCCTGGTCTCCAACTACCTCACCGCGGACCAGGACATTACGCTCCACACCGAGAACGGCATGCTGGGCATGGGCCCGGAAGCCCAAGGTGAGGAGATCGACGGCGACCTCATCAATGCCGGCAAGATCCCCGTCACCGAGCTCCCGGGGGCGTCCTACTTCCACCATGCCGACTCGTTCGCGATCATGCGTGGCGGGCACCTGGACATCTGCGTGCTGGGCGCGTTCCAGGTCTCGGCCACGGGCGACCTCGCCAACTGGCACACCGGCGCCCCCGGTGCGATCCCTGCCGTCGGCGGTGCCATGGACCTCGCCACCGGCGCCAAGGACGTGTTTGTGATGATGACGCTGCTGACCCGCGAAGGCGCCTCCAAGATCGTCGAGGCCTGCACCTACCCGCTCACGGGTGTGGGTTGCGTGACGCGCGTGTACACGGACAAAGCGGTGTTCCTCACCGGCCCCGACGGCGTCCAGGTCCGCGAAACCTTCGGCTGCACTTTGGAGGAGCTGCAGGAACTGGTGCCGGTCCCGCTCACGGCAGCAACATAGTCGCGTTGCGGGGCCCGCTCTGCGTTGCCAAGTAGCTTTTTGTCGCGCAGAGCGGGCCCCACAAAAGGCACCACGCAGACCCGCGGCCCATAGGATTGGTAACCATGACCAACGCACCTGCAGACACGCAGGCCTCTCCGCAGGCGGGCGACCAGTACGTGCAGTCGCTGGCGCGTGGGCTGGCGGTGATCCGTGCGTTCGACACGGAACACCCGCTGATGACCCTCACCGAAGTGGCTGCCCGCACGGACCTCACGCGGGCCACCGCCCGGCGCTTCCTGCACACGCTGGTGGAACTGGGCTACGTCCGCACCGACGGCAAGACGTTCGCGCTGACGGCCAAGGTGCTCCAGCTCGGCTATGCCTACCTCTCGGGACTGTCATTGCCGCAGCTGGCCCAGCCGCACCTGGAAGAGCTGTCGCTGAAACTGGGCGAGTCCACCTCGGCAGCGGTCCTGGACGGCACCGACATCGCGTATATCGCCCGCGTGACCACGCGCCGGATCATGAACGTGGGCATCACGGTGGGCACCCGCTTCCCCGCGTACGCCACGTCGATGGGCAGGGTGCTGCTGGCTGCGCTGCCGCCGGCGGAACTGAAGGCCTACCTGGCCGCCGCGGAGATCAAGCCGCTGACACCCCGCGCGCTCGGGACTATCCCGGAACTGCTGGCGGTCCTGGAAAAAGTCCGGACGCAGGGCTGGTGCCTGCTGGACCAGGAGCTGGAACTTGGCCTGATGTCCGTCGCGGCCCCGGTCCACGACGGACCCAACGTGGTGGCCGCCGTCAACGTCTCATTGCAGGCCCAGTCCGTCGCGGCCAAGCCGGACGTGGACGCCTACCTCGCCTCAGTGGCGCAGGAGATCGTTGCCACGGCGGACCTCATTTCTGCCGATCTGACGGCGCGGGCGTAACGCGCGAACAAGCAGCAAATACCCCCAAAATGCGAATCTGCGGGAATTAGCTGCCAGTTCGCGCAGGGGGCCATAGACTCTAGCCAACTACGTGCAGCAGTGCCGCTCGCGAAGTTCCCGCCGGTCAGACGGGCGTACATGGACCTGAGGCGCTGCCGCACACGGCTGTGAGGGGAGTGGCGGGTGAAACTGGGCATACCGCGGGAACGCCAGGAGGGTGAGCGGCGCGTGGCCGCCACCCCGGAGACGGTCAAGCAACTGGCCGGACTCGGCTTGGATGTGCTGATTGAGTCGGGGGCAGGGGACCCGGCCGGACATAGCGATCACGAATACATGCATGCCGGCGCCACCACAGTCCCGGCACTGGATCCCGCCGACTTGGACATCCTGGTCCACGTCCGCCCGCTGGAACCAGCGATGGCCAAGGCTCTTAAACCCGGCGCCGTCACCGTGGGAATGGCTTCGCCGTCGTCCGAGCTGGCTACAGTCCAGGCACTCGCGGATGCCGGCGTCACGGCCTTTGCCCTCGAACTCGTACCCCGCATCTCCCGTGCCCAGTCTATGGACGCCCTTAGTTCCCAGGCCCTGGTGGCCGGCTACCGCTGCGTGCTGGAGGCCGCCATCCGGCTGCCGCGCTTCTTCCCGCTGTACATGACCGCTGCCGGCACCGTGCCGCCGGCCCGTGTCCTGGTGCTCGGCGCCGGGGTGGCCGGGCTGCAGGCCATCGGCACCGCCAAACGGCTCGGCGCCCGCGTCTCCGCCAACGACATCCGTCCCGCCTCCGCTGACGAAGTCGCATCGATGGGCGGCACTTTCATCAGGCTCGACCTCGAAACCGCCGAAGCCTCCGGCGGCTACGCCCGCGAACTCAGCGCCGACCGCGGCGCCCTCCAGCGCGAGCTGCTCGCGCCGCATGTCGCCCAGGCGGATGTCCTCATTACGACGGCGGCCGTCCCCGGCAGGCGCGCACCGCTCCTGGTAAGCCGCCAAATGGTGCAGGCCATGCGGCCCGGATCCGTCGTCGTCGACCTCGCCGCGGAATCCGGCGGCAACGTGGAGGGTTCCGTTCCCGGCGAGGACATCCCGGTGCCCACCGCAGACGGGCAGGGCCATGTCATCCTGGTGGGGCTGAAGGACGCGCCGTCCGCGATGGCCTCGGACGCGTCGCGCCTCTACGCCAAGAACGTGGCCAACCTGCTGGCCCTGATGACGCGGGACGGGGTGGTCGACCCCGATTTCGACGACGAGGTGGTGGCCGGTGCCTGCCTCACGCACGACGGCGCTGTGCGGCACTTGCCCACGGCCGAAGCGCTGGCGGCCCTCGTCCCCGCCCTGCCCGACCATGCGCCCACGGTCCAAAACGACGCGGTCCAAAACGACAGCGTCCACAGCGAGGGGGGAATCTGATGGACGGCGTGAGCCTGCTGACTGTCACCGTGCTGGCCGTCTTTGTGGGTTTTGAAGTGGTCTCCAAGGTCTCCAGCACCCTGCACACGCCGCTGATGTCCGGGGCGAACGCCATCCACGGAATCATCCTCGTGGGTGCCATCATCGTGGCTGGCCAGGCCGCCGATCCGGGGATCCTGGCCGTGGCGCTGCTCGCCGTGGTGCTGGCAACGGCAAACCTGGTGGGCGGTTTTGTGGTCACCGACCGGATGCTTCATATGTTCCGGGGCCGCCAGGAGGCCCCGGGCAGGGATGGCAACGGCAGGGAAGCCGTAGGCAAGGGGGAAGGACGATGACCCTCCTCGACCCGGTCTGGACCGCCCTGCTCTATCTTGCCGCGGCCGTGTTCTTCATCCTGGCCCTGCGCGGCCTCAGCTCCCCGCGCACCGCCCGCCGCGGAAACCTGGTGGGTGCGTTCGGTGCGCTGGTCGCAGTCGTCACGGTGTTCCTGTCATCGCGCCTGGACAACATCCCCTGGATCATCGGGGCCATCGCGGTGGGAACCGCCGTGGCCGCCCCGGTGGCACGGCGGGTGAAAATGACCCAGATGCCCCAGCTGGTGGCGATCTTCAACGGGGTGGGCGGCGGTGCCGCGGCCCTGGTAGCGCTCCTCGAACTCGGCCATACCCCGGATCCGTGGGTGCGGCTCGCCATTGTCTTCACCCTCCTGGTGGGCGCCGTGTCCTTCGCCGGATCCGGGGTCACGTTCGCCAAGCTCCAGGAACTGATGACCACCCGGCCCGTCGTGTTCCCCGGACTGCCTGTGGTGATGGCGGTGGTGCTGCTCGCCGCGATGGGTACCTCCGTCGCCGTCGTCCTGACCGGTTCCCTGCCGCTCGCCGTCCTGCTGATGGTCCTGGGCCTGGCAGCCGGCGTGCTGCTGGTGCTGCCGGTGGGCGGCGCGGACGTGCCGATCGTCATTTCCCTGCTGAACGCGTTCACCGGCCTGGCGGTTGCCGCGTCCGGCGTGGTGCTGGGCAACGTGCTCCTGGTGGTGGCCGGAACCCTGGTGGGTGCCTCCGGTACCATCCTCACCCGCGCCATGGCCGCGGCAATGGGCCGCAGCGTAGCCGGCATCCTGTTCGGCGCCTTCCGGGGAGGTTCGACGGCGGGATCCACGGCCATGAGCGAGCGTCCCGTGAGGTCCTCCAGCGCCGAGGATGTCGCAGTGCTGCTGGGCTACGCCCAGCGGGTCATCATTGTGCCCGGCTACGGCCTGGCCGTGGCGCAGGGACAGCACACCGCGGCCGAGCTGGCCCTGGCCCTCGAGGCCCGGGGCATCGAGGTGGACTTCGCCATCCACCCGGTGGCCGGCCGGATGCCGGGACACATGAACGTCCTCCTGGCTGAGGCCAATGTGCCGTATGAGTCGCTCAAGGAGATGGGCGAGATCAACTCCGAATTCCGGACCGCGGACGTGGCGCTGGTGGTGGGCGCCAACGATGTGGTGAACCCGGCGGCGAAGACGTCCTCCGGCTCGCCGATTTACGGCATGCCCATCCTGGAGGTGTCCGACGCCCGCCAGGTGATCTTCCTGAAGCGGTCAATGCGGCCCGGATTCGCGGGAATCGAGAACGAGCTGCTCTACGAACCGCAGACCTCCCTGCTGTTCGGCGATGCCAAGGATTCCCTGGCCAAAGTCCTGGGTGCTGTGAAGGCGCTGTAGCCTGCTGGCCGTAGGATCGACCCTGACACTTCCCTGACGCTTCCACGAGGAGACTGACCCATGAGCTACCCGCAGACCACGCCCGACGAAGCGCCGCGGTCGGCCCGTCCGGTTTGGCTGATGCCGGTCATCATGACAGTCGTCACCGGCGTGATCGGCATGGTCCTGGTGGCAGGGCAGGGCCTGTACTGGATGATCGCCGTCATCGCCGTGGTTGATGCCCTCGGCGTCTTCACCATCGTCCGGGCGGCCCGGATCAACGCCCGGAACCACGAAGCCCGGGCCCTGGAAATCCAGAACCAGGAAATCCAGAACCGGCCGTAGCGGGTTTGCCCGACCGGAAGGTCACGGCGAGGAATCCCGGACTTAGGAAGTACGCTTTCTATTAAGGCCCATCCAACGTCACCGAAGGACACCATGACAGGCAACAGCTCCCCGGCCCTTAAGCGCGCGGCCATCATCGTCAATCCTGCCAAACCGGTGGACATTGACGTGCGTGCCCTCGCGGCCAAGCACTGCTCGGAGAACGGCTGGGGCGAGCCCATCTGGCTGGAAACCACCAAGGAAGACCCGGGCGTCGGGCAGGCAAAGGAAGCGCTTGAGCAGGGCGCCGACATCGTCATTGCCGCAGGTGGCGACGGCACGGTGCGGTGCGTGGCCGAAGTCCTTGCCGGCGGTGACGTGCCCATGGGGCTGCTCCCGTTCGGCACGGGCAACCTCCTGGCCCGCAACCTGGGTATGGACGTCACGGACTTCGACGGCGCCATGGCTGGGGCCCTGGCGGGAACCGAGAGGAAGATCGACGTCGTCCGCGCCCGCCGGAGCAACCCCGGCAAGGAGCAGCTGTTCCTGGTGATGGCCGGCGTGGGTTACGACGCCACGATCATGGCCGACACCAACGAGGACCTTAAGGACAAGGTGGGTTGGCTGGCTTACGTGGACGCCGGCATCCGGAACCTGCCGGGCAAGCCGGTCAAGGCCACCATCGTTGTCGACGGCAAGGACGTGGTGCACCGCCGGGTCCGCAGCGTCATGGTGGGCAATTGCGGCAAGGTCCAGGGCGGCCTGGAGATCTTCCCCGACGCCAAGGTGGACGACGGCCTCCTCGACGTGGTGGTCCTGGCACCGCGGGGGAAGCTCGGCTGGTTCTCCGTGATCGCGGGCGTGATCGGCAAGGGTAAGGGCAGGGATACGTCAGTGGAGTACTTCCAGGGCAAATCCGTGGAGATCACCCTGGAACATAACGACGATTACCAGCTCGACGGCGACCACGAGGGTGACGGCAAGCACGTCCTGATGACCCTGGAGCCCGCCGCCCTCACGATCCGGATGTAGCGCCCAAACCAAGGCCTCAGTGCTCCTCGGCCGGGTCGGGTGTCGAAAGGTTCGACGGCGGCACGCTCCCAGTGGGCGTGCCGCCGTCGGTTCTTGCCGGGCTGCTTTTCCGCGGGCTGCCGGGCGTCAGCCGGCCAGCAGCCTGCCCCACCTCGGTGCGAGCAAGGGGGACCCGGCAAGTTTGAGGCAGTGCCAGAGCGTCACGGCCACGGAGTCCAGCACCGGAACGCCGGTTTCCGCCTCGACCTCCGCCGCGATGTTGGCGCCGTAAAGGTTGGTGCACAGGTAGACCAAGGCATCCGGGGCCGCCGCGGCGAGTGCCAGCGAGCCGGGCAGCATGTCGTCGTCGGTGACGCGGGCGAAGGACTCGTTGTCGCTCAGGCCCAGCGCCCGGTGGTCAACGGTTTTGATCCCTTCCCCCTCGTAGCACGCCATGACCTGGTGGTTGACGTCCTCCGTATACGGGGTGAAAAGCCCGATCCGCTCCGTGCCGAAGCATTCGAAGGCCGCCAGGTAGGCGAGGGTGGATGTCGTGGCCGGGATGCCGGTGGAGTCGGTGATTTCCCGGACCAGCTCCCGGTCGTGGTCCGCACCCAGCCAGGAACCGGAGGTGCCGTTCCAGGCGATCACGTCCACGTCGGCTGTCGCGAGGAGCGCGGCGGCGGCACGCATCCCGGCGGCGTCGAACTGCTTGTCCGAGGAATCATCCAGGGCAATCCTGGTCACAGGAATGCGGGTGAAGTGCAGCGTGACGTCGCGGCGATCGCCCAGGATGCGGTAGCTTTGCGGCTCCAGGCAGGTATTGGAGGACGGTACGATCATGCCGATGCGGACCGGGCGATTGGTGGAAGTCATGGGGGGCTCCTAGAGAGAAACGGCGGTTGCGGGCGCTGCAGGGGCCAGCGGGGAGAGGGCATCGCGGTGTTCCGTGAAGCCCTTGCGGGCCACAAAACGCCCCACGGCGCCGGGGTCGTGGAAGCCGCCGGCGTCAAGCACCACCCGCCCGGCGGACACCACGACGGCGGGCCAGCCTTTGAGGGTCCGGCCGTCGAATGGCGAGAAGTCAGTTCCCATGTGCAGCGCACCGCCGTCCACCTCGCGTTCGGCAGCGGGATCGAAGACCACCAGGTCGGCGTCGAACCCTTCCACGATGGCCCCCTTGCGCGGCAGGGCGTTGATCCGGGCCGGGCCCGCGGAGAAAACCTCCACGAAGTCCTCCACCGAGCTGCCAGATTCGGAAACGAGCGCGGTGAAGGTCACCGGCATGCGGGTTTCGACGCCGGGCAGACCGTGCGGCATGGCGCGTACGTCGTCGGTGCGCTCGCGCTTCTGGGAGAGGTCGTAGCAGGAGTGGTCCGAGGAGACGGTGTGGATGGCGCCGCCGGCCAGCCGTTTCTTGAGCGCGGCAACAGTTTCGGGGCTGCGCATGGGCGGGCAGCAGGCGTACCACTCCGGGAAAGCTGACCCGTACACCGTGTCATCGAGGGTGAGGTAGTGCGGGCATGTCTCGGAATAGGCTTCCTGGCCCCGGGCGCGTGCCTCGGTGACCAGGTCGACGGCGCCCGGCGTCGACTGGTGCACGAAGTACACGGGCGCCCCGGTGTATTCGGCCATGGCCAAGGTTTCCTTGACCGAGATTTCCTCGGCGAGCTCCGGCCGGGTCCGGTGCAGGTGCTCGATGCCGATCCTGCCGTCGTCGGCGTGCTGCTGCGTGCAGTCGGTGATGATGGGGTCATGTTCGGCGTGGATGTAGGTGAGGCCATCCAGG
Organism: Arthrobacter sp.; assembly: GCA_046708445.1. Taxonomy (GTDB): domain Bacteria; phylum Actinomycetota; class Actinomycetes; order Actinomycetales; family Micrococcaceae; genus Arthrobacter. The sequence goes on along the minus strand of JBKKDH010000140.1, from coordinate 2,382 downwards.
CGGACCATTTCCCGCATGACCTTGAGAATCGTGTCGCCGTCGGCCATGGTGGAGCCGCGGTTGGTGGTGTACATCTTGACCGAGCGGACACCTTCGGCTGCAAGGTGCTCAAGCTGCCACGGCACGGTTTCGTCCCAGCTGACCACGGAGCCGTGCAGGGCCACATCGCAGCGTGATTCGGCGGCCAGGCGTTTCTTGCTCAGGACCGCGTCCAGCGGTGTCTCCTGCGCGTCGCGGGGGATGCCGAAGTCGATGATGGTGGTGGTGCCGCCCCACAATGCCGCAGTGGAGGTGGTCCGGTAGTCGTCCAGGGTGCGGAAGCGGCCGGTCACCTGGGCCACATGGCAGTGGCCGTCCACGCCGCCGGGAATGACCAACTGGCCCATGGCGTCCACAATGCGGGTGGCGGCGGGGACGGGTTCGGCGGCGTCGACGAGCTGCACGATTCGGCCGCCGTCGACCACCACGTGGGCGGCCTGCCGGCCGAAACTGTTGACCACGGTGCCGTGAGCGATGACGAGATCTGGGGTATGGGACATCGTTGTCCTCCTACTTCTGCGTGGCGGTGACGTTGGCCTGCGCGGCGGCGAGGGCGGCGTCGAGGTTTTCGGAGAGCCCGCTGCGGCGCTTGACGGGCGGCGGGGCGAAGGCACCGGCCCGGTGCGGGCCGGACTGAAGCCCGACCACGGCCTCCGCCATGCGGATGCCGGCGGAGATGCCGTCCACCACCGGAACCGGGATCTGTCCCTCAAGGTCCCGGGCGAGCCCGGCGAGCGGGGCACCTGCCAGGATCACGACGTCGGCCCCGTCTTCCTCGACGGCCTGCCGGCTGAGTGCCAGGAGCGTGTCCTTGAAGTCGGCCTGGACGGAACCGATCGAGTTCAGGTTCTGGTTGATGGAGCGGATGGAGGCCAGCCGGCCGCCGAGACCGAAGTGCTCGACGCAGTCCCGGTACCAGGCCGTGATGCGGTCAGAGATGGCGATGATCGAGAAGCGCTGGCCCTGCAGGGCGGCGGCGCACAGGGCGGCCTCAGTGATCCCGATGACCGGAACGTCCGCCAGTTCCTTGAGGGCCGGCATCCCGGGATCGCCGAAGGCCGCGACGACGACGCCGTCGATGCGGTCCCCTCGGGAGGCGCCATGAGAGAAAGTGCCGCCGGCAGCTTCTGCGGTGTATTCGGCGATGACCTCTGCCACGGCGCCGGCGGCGATCAGGGACTCAAAGCGGGTTTCGATGTATTCGACGCCGTGCCCTGCCGTGCGGACCACCAGCTCGGTGCCCGGCGCGGCCGAGCGGAGGGCTTCGGATTCAATCAGGGCGGTGACATCGTCGCTGATGTTGGGGTTGATGACGAGGAGTTTCATTTTTTCTTCCGGTGAAGAGCGGGTTCTGTTTTCTGGAAGTCGTCGGGGAACTGTTCGCGGTACTTGCCGATATGCGACGCCGATTGGGCGGCGGCGCGGTCCGGGTCACCGGAAGCGATTGCGGCGTACAGGTCGCGGTGTTCCTGGATCAGTTCGGGCAGGTCGCTGACGTGGCGGAACAGCCAGTGCATGCGGCCCTGCAGTGGTTCCAGTGCGGATTTGAGAAAGTTGTTGTCGGCGATAGCGGTGATCGCGTCGTGGAATTCGCTGTTGGCACGGTGGGCGTCCATGACGGCGCCCTTGGCGAGCCACCGGTCCGCCTCGTTCAGCAGACCGTCCAGCCGGGCGAGGTCATCGGCGGTGGCACGGGCGGCCGCCAGCCGGCAGGCCAGCACCTCCAGCGACTGGCGGACGTCGAAGAGATCTTCCACGTCCTTGGGGCTGAGTGAGCTGACCTCTGCGCCGCGCGCACCGCGGTCACTAATGAGGCCTTCCATGCGCAGCATGCGCAGCGCTTCCCGGACGGGAAGGCGCGACACCTTGAATTCCGCGGCGAGATCACGTTCCACCAGCCTGGTGCCGGGAGCATAATGTCCTTCAAAGATCCGGGTGCGGAGTGTGTCCCGGACGGCCTCGCGGAGGGGGCGTTCTTTGTCCTGGGTCTCTTCGGCGGTAAGCATGGTGCTCCATTCGGATTCTTCGGTGACATTGCGCTCCCGGCGGGCGGGAGATGGTGCTGTGGCCTAGCTTAGGGTGGCTGGCGTGGACAGTTGTCCTAAACCGTTGGCCTAGACAGGAAGCCGCTTGTTGTAGTCCAGGGTCAGCACGGAGACGCCCATGATGATCGCGGACCCAACAAAGTACAGCAGCGCCCATGTGTAGGAGCCGGTGGCCCCGACAATCAGGCCCACTACGATCGGGGTGACGAAACCGGCGATGTTGCCGCTGAAGTTCATGGCGCCACCCAGGACCCCGGCGTTGGTCCGGCCGCCCAGGATGGAGGGGATGCTCCAGAAG
>JBKKDH010000139.1:0-18470 GCA_046708445.1 Arthrobacter sp. | reverse complement strand
AGTAATTTCCCATCAGATTCCGGACGCGCAGGAGGTAGCCACGAATGCTTAGCCGTATTGCTGAGTCCCTTTTTTGGATCGGCAGGTATGTGGAGCGTGCAGACGGCACGGCCCGCATCCTGGACGTGCACCTGGAGCGCCTGAACCACCTGCCCATGGAGGAGCGCCGCAGCGTCGCGCAGGAACTCCTGGCGGTCATGGGCGCCCGGCCGCAGAGTGAGGACTTCGGCCTGCCGGAGCTGCTTCACGCACTGGCGTACGACAAAACCAGCGCAACCTCGATTGCGGGCTCCCTGGGCGCTGCCCGGGAGAACGCCCGGCGTGCCCGCGAAACCGTATCCTCCGGCCTCTGGGAGAGCCTCAACACCACCTATTACGGGCTGAGCCAGCACCGCAAGGACGTGGTGGGAACGTACCGCTTCTGCAACTGGACACTGGAACGGACTGCCATGGTCAGCGGCCTTGCAGACACCACTGTGAGCCACGACGAAAGCTGGCTGTTCCTCGTACTGGGCCGTTCCCTGGAACGCGCAGACATGACCGCCCGCATGCTTTCCACCCGGGACGTCCTGTCCGCCGGCATGTCCTGGGTGAACATGCTGCGGTGCGCGGGAGCCTATGAATCCTTCCTTCGTACCCGGAGGGCAGCCTTCGGAGACCAGCACGCCGCTGAGTTCCTCCTGCTGGACCGGCTGTTCCCGCGCTCCATCGTGTACGCCCTGCGCGACGCAGACGACTGCCTGGCCAAGCTTGATCCTTCCGCCCAGCGTGTGGGGTTCATCAACGACGCCCGCCGGATCGTGGGCCAGGCGCGGACGTTCCTGGAGTTCCACCGCACGGACGACCTCATGTCCGAACTCCCCGAACACATGGAGCGCGTACAGAAGGCCGTCTCGCAGGCGTCGGACGCCATTTCCCGTAAGTACTTCAATCAGGCGGACGAACTGGCCTGGGTGGGAGAAGTTTCATGACCCGGCTGAGCATCATTCACAAGACTGCCTACAAGTACAACAAGCGCGTGACGCTGTCCTACAACGAGGCCCGTATGACACCGCTGACAGATCCCCAGCAGGTGGTCCTGGAATCCGTTCTCAAGGTCTCGCCGTCGCAGGCAGCGGTGAGCAGCTACCGCGACTACTGGGGCACCAGGGTGACGGCCTTCGACATGCAGATGCCGCACGACCACCTCGAAGTCATCTCCAACATCACCGTGGAGGTTCACCGTGCGGAAAAGATCCCCGCGGAGACCGACATTGCCGGCTGGGACGTCCTGGCGTCTAGCGAAACCCTGAACACGTACAGTGACTGGCTGCCGCAGTCCCAGCTGAGCGGTCCCGGTGCGGAAGTGCTTGGGATTATTCCCGGCGTTGTCGCGGGTAAGAACCCGCACGAGGCCGCCATGGCCATCTTTGCCTGGATGCGCGGCGAGATGACATACATGTCGGGCTCCACCGCGGTGACCACCAACGCCGAAGAAGCATGGGGACAGCGGCAGGGCGTCTGCCAGGACCTGGCGCACCTGGCCATCGGCGCCCTCCGCAGCTGCGGAATTCCTGCCCGCTATGTGTCCGGCTACCTCCACCCGCGCTCGACGGCGGACATCGGCGAGACGGTAGCCGGCCAGTCCCACGCGTGGCTGGAATGGTGGGACGGCCAGTGGCGGAGCTGGGATCCCACGAACCACAAGCCGGCCGGCGACTACCACGTCACCGTTGCACGGGGCCGGGACTACCGCGACGTACCGCCGCTGAAGGGCATCCTGTCAGGTGGCGGCGGATCGGCGCTGAGCGTCAGCGTGGAGATCACGCGGCTCGCATGACTTATTGCAGGCCGGGCCGGCCGGCCCGGCCTGCAATTTAGTTTCATGGCCTGCTGGGCCGCTTATTCCGGGGACGCCTTGACCGCACCGCTCAGCTGCGTCCACCAGGTCATCGGCGAAGTCACTTTGAAGCGCCTGCCGGTGATGCTGCCGGGGGTTACCCGGACAAACGTGTCTTTCCTGCCTGCCTGCCACGGAAACAGGTAAAGGGCCGCTGTATCCAGGATCTGTTCGGTTCCTGTCACCGCGGCCGCGGCGCCCTTCACCACCACGCTCCAGGCAAGGCCGGTGGTGGCATCCACGCCGTCGGCTTCGAGGGCCACATGCGCGCCGCCGGTGGCGCCGGCCAGCTTGGTTCCTTCGCCGGTGCGGAACACCAGCGTCCCGCCGTCCACGATGTAGTTGATCGGGAAGATGTCCGGGTGGCCGTCAGCCAGGACCGCCAGCCTTCCTACCGAGACTGTCCGCAACAGTGCCCAGCATTCATGGTTTTCCAGGTTTTGGACTTCGGAAGATGACTCGTTGCTCATGCCGCTGAGCTTACGCCCGAGCAGGGCGGCCAGCACAGGGCTCTACCAGGGGCTTGGCTTGTAGTCCTTCAGGAAGACGCCGTACTGGTCCTCGCCTTCCTCACCCATCACAATAGGGTCGTAGACGCGCGCAGCGCCGTCCACCAGGTCCAGCGGCGCGTGGAAGCCTTCCTCCATGAGCCGGACCTTCGTGAAGTGCGGGCGCTCATCCGTGATCCAGCCGGTGTCCACGGCGGTCATGAGGATGCCGTCGGTGTCCAGCATTTCCTGGGCACTGGTACGGGTCATCATGTTCAGAGCCGCCTTGGCCATGTTGGTGTGCGGATGCCCGGGCCCCTTGTAGGCGCGGGAGAACTGGCCTTCCATGGCGGAGACGTTGACGATGTACTTCCGGTGCGCTGTGGAGCGCTTCATGGCATCGCGCAGCCGGCTCACCAGCAGGAAAGGCGCCGTCACATTGCAGAGCTGGACCTCCAGCATTTCCAGGGGATCCACCTCATCCACCACCTGGGTCCAACTGTTGATGGTGGCCAGGTCCGGCACCAGCCCACCGGCGTCGATTGCCGTCCCTGACGCGATGCGCTCCAGGGAGGCCGAACCGGTAGAGAGCGCCAATGACGTGATTGCATCGCCGGCCAGGACGGGATGGTCCGTGACGCTGCTTGCGAGGGCGAGCGGGTGCTTGTCGTGGGCATGCCCGAACGTCAGCAGCACCGGCCCGCCATTGGAAGCGTCCAGGGCGGCCGGAAGGGGCTCGTCTTCAGCGTCCACGAGGGGCTTGTAGGCATTGCCCGAGCGGCGGACTGTCTGCGCTGCGTTGTTGATGATGATGTCGAGTGGACCGGCAGCATTGAGGGAATCCGTCAGGGCCATCACCTGCGACGGGTCTCGGAGGTCGATGCCCACAATCTGAAGCCGGTGCAGCCAGTCCCCGCTGTCCTCCATCGCCGCGAAACGGCGCGCTGCGTCCTTGGGGAACCGCGTCGTGATGGTGGTGTGCGCGCCGTCCCGCAGCAGGCGCAAGGCTATGTACATGCCGATTTTCGCGCGTCCTCCGGTGAGCAGCGCGCGGCGGCCCGTGAGGTCCGTGCGGGCATCCCGCTTGCCGTGGTTGAAGGCGGCACACTCGGGGCAGAGCTGGTGATAGAAGGCGTCCACCTGCGTGTAGTGCTGCTTGCAGATGTAGCACGGACGCGAGCGGATGAGGTGCCCGGCGATGGCGCCGGTGGCCGACGTCGCCAGCTTGTTGCCCCGCGTTTCGTCGTCAATGCGGTCCGGCGCAGCGGTGGCCGTCTGGGCGATGACGGCACGGTCGGCTTCGGAAATGAGGTCCCGCTTGGTCACGCGGCGGTGCCGCTTGACGGCTTTGAACATTTTCCCGGTGGCGCGCCGGACCTGGACGTAGTCCGGGTGCTCCTCGTCATATGCGTGGATGGTGTTTAAAACCTTGAGGCAGGCCTGAATTTCCTCAGGCGTCAGATCGGGGGAGCTCATTGTACCGATTTTACAGCCTGTGGAGATCCGGCCTGCCCGGGCGGGATAATGCGTACTGCTAGCCGCGGCTGGCGCCGGAGGCCTTGGCCACACCGGCGTGCACCTCTGCCACCTGTTCCACTGATTCGCGAAGCTCGGGGTAGTTGGCGGTTGCCGCCTTGACCGCGTTGGGAACCAGGTGCAGGTTCCTGGCGGCGAGGGCACGTTCCTCATCGCCCGGCTCCGGTACGTCCTGGCCCTTGGACAGGACGGTGATCCCCGACTCGGTGACCTTGAAGCCGCGCGCACGGTCCAGGTCCGGGTCAAGCCCGATCGCCGCTCCTGCGGGTACCTTGACGTTCTTGTCGATGATGGCCCGGTTCACCACGGCCCCTTCACCGATCTTGACTTTGTCCATCAGGACTGAATCGATGACCCGGCTGCCGGTCGCGACAAAGACGTCGTTGGACAGCACGGAGCCCTCCACCACACCGCCGGAGATCACCACGCCGTTGGAGACGATCGAGTCCAGTGCGGTACCCACGGTGTCCTTCTCGCCCCGGACGAACTTAGCCGGCGGCGAAATGCTCTGGCGGGTGTAGATGGGCCACTCGGAGTTGTACAGGTTGAACACGGGCAGCGGGGAAATGAGGTCCATGTGCGCGTCATAGAACGAGTCGATGGTGCCGACGTCGCGCCAGTACGTGCGGTCACGCTCGGTGGAGCCAGGGATGTCGTTGAGGGTGAAGTCGTACACGCCTGCTTCGCCCTTGTTGACGAAGTAGGGAATGATGTCGCCGCCCATGTCGTGCTTGGTGTCCAGGCGCTCCGCGTCTACGTGGAGCGCGGCCACGAGGGCGTCGGCGTCGAACACGTAGTTGCCCATCGATGCGAGGAACTGGGTGGGATCTGCTGCCAGGCCCGGCGTGCTGGCAGGCTTCTCCACAAACGCTGCAATCTTCTGTGCATCGTTCTGGTCCACCTCGATCACGCCGAACTGGTTGGCCATGCTCAGTGGCTGCCGTACAGCCGCCACGGTGGCCTTGGCACCGCTGAGGACGTGCTGCTCCACCATCTGGGCAAAGTCCATGCGGTACACGTGGTCGGCGCCGACCACCACCACGATGTCCGGGTTGGCGTCATGAATCAGGTTCAGGGACTGGTAGATGGCGTTGGCGCTGCCGAGGAACCAGCTCTTGCCCACACGCTGCTGGGCTGGGACTGACGCGACATAGTTTCCGAGCTGGGTGGACATGCGCCACGTTTCGGAAATGTGACGGTCAAGGCTGTGTGACTTGTACTGCGTCAGCACCACAATCTGGAGGTAACGCGAATTCACCAGGTTGGACAGTGCAAAGTCGATGAGGCGGTAACTGCCGGCAAAGGGCACGCCAGGTTTTGCGCGGTCTGCCGTCAGTGGCATCAGCCTGTTTCCCTCGCCGCCTGCGAGGACAATGGCCAGGACTCTTTTGTTCAACGGCATAATTGGTCGCTCCTGTACGCCTTCGTAACTCCCCAAACAGTCCGGCATGCCCGGACCCCTTCACACTAGAACAGTTAAGCCGGAAGGACTACCTTGGGTATCGTGCGAATAGACATTGTGACTAAAGAGTTCCCGCCGGAGATCTACGGAGGCGCCGGAGTCCACGTGGCCGAATTGAGCAGGGTGCTTAGTAAGCACGTTGACCTGCAGGTTCGTGCTTTCGGGGCACCCCGCGACGCCGACTATCACGGTGCCGGGGTGACGTCCTACTCCGTGCCAGAGGACCTCGGCTCGGCTAACGCGGCTGTCCAGACGCTGGGGGTCGATCTTCGGATCGTGCCGGACATCGAGGGCGCCGACCTTGTCCATTCGCACACCTGGTATGCCAATATGGCCGGACACCTCGCGTCCCTGCTGCACGGCATCCCGCACGTTCTCAGCGCCCACAGCCTTGAACCGCTGCGGCCGTGGAAAGCCGAACAGCTCGGCGGCGGCTACGCTCTGTCCTCCTGGGTGGAAAAGACGGCCTATGAGGCAGCGGCCGCCATCATCGCCGTCTCCGAAGGCATGCGCCAGGACATCCTGCGCAGCTACCCGGACGTAAACCCGGCCAAGGTCCGGGTAGTACACAACGGCATCGACGTCGAGATGTGGCACCGTGACGAAGGTGAAGACGCCATCCGGGCCCTGGGGATCGACCCGACGAAACCCAGCGTTGTTTTTGTTGGGCGCAACACGCGCCAGAAGGGCGTTCCGTACCTGCTGCGCGCCGCCGCCAAGCTGCCTGCCGACGTGCAGCTTGTCCTGTGCCTGGGGGCCGCGGACACGCCGGAGCTCGCGGCCGAGACGGCCCGACTCATTGAGGAACTCCAGGGCCAGCGCACGGGCGTGGTGCTGATCGAGCGTATGCTTCCCCGCAACGAACTCATCCAGGTCCTCAGCCACGCCACCGCGTTCGCCTGCCCGTCAATCTATGAGCCGCTGGGCATTGTGAACCTGGAAGCCATGGCGTGCGGCGCCGCCGTGGTCGCCAGTGCCACCGGCGGTATCCCGGAGGTTGTCCAGCACGGCGAAACCGGCCTTCTCGTGGAACTTGAACAGGTCACCGACGGCACGGGGACGCCACTGGATCCGGAGAAGTTCGTCACCGAGTTCGCGGCAGCCCTGACCGAGGTCGTATCCGACCCGGAGCGCGCGCGTGCCATGGGGCAGGCCGGCCGCCTGCGCGCCGAGAGGCACTTCTCCTGGGAATCCATTACCGAAACAACCCTCGAGGTGTACCGCTCAGTCCTCGCCTGAGGCGGGTGATAAATAACGACGACGCCGCTCCCCACGCAAGGGGAGCGGCGCCGTCGTTGTTTCCAGACAGGGCAGCAGACCGCGTCAGTTCCGCGACGTGCGCGCGGCGGCCGCGGTCCGCGCCAGCAGGACCTTTTCCTCGACGGGGGCCTGGCCGCTTGCGCGCTGTGCCCGCAGGTATTCCCGGGCCTCGTCCTGCCGCGCCTTCTCGGCGCCCGTGGCGATCGCGGCCCGGACATGCTCCGGGCCGTAGCCGAAGGCGTCCACCAGGTCCACTGCATGCGGGCGGATCTTGATCAGCAGCCGGTTGATGTACTCGCCCACAGTGCGACCGCGCTGCATGGAGAGCCTGCCGTTCATGAGGTACCAAGCCAGGTTCTTCTCGATCAATGACAGACCGAAAAGATCCCGCAGCCAGGTCAGCACGGTCTTAGTGCCGGGATCCGCGACGTCACGCAGTGCTTCGGTGAAGGCTTCCCACTGCAGCAGCTCGGCGTGTGCCTGGGCGGCATCGATGAGTTCGTTCTGGTGCTGGTTGAACAGGGCGGCACCCTTGTCGTGGGGCAGCTTTGCGGCGCCCTTCAGTGCAGAACCCACGTCCGCCACCATGGTCTGGACCCTGTCGGTGAGCAGCGCGCGCTGGCCTTCCTCATCACGGAGGGCCAGGGCCGCCTTCTGGACGGAACCGGTGTCGGCCACGAACTGGGCAACCTGCCGCAGGCCGGTGCGGTAGATGGCCGCCCCTGTCGCCTGGCCTACGACGTAGCGCGCCAACACACCAAAGTCGACGTTCCGGAACTCCTTGGCGTAGTCGGCGAGCAGCCGTTTTGCCACGAGCTGGAGCAGCACCGTGTTGTCGCCTTCGAAGGTGGCGTAGACGTCCAGGTCGGCACGGAGGGACGCAAAGCGGTTTTCGATCAGGAAGCCGGCTCCGCCGCAGGCTTCACGGCATTCCTGCAGCGTGTCCAGGGCGTGCCAGGTACTGAGCGGCTTGAGGGCGGCCGCCAGGGTCTCCAGGTCCTGGCGGTCCTCATCCGTGTCGTGGGCACCGGAAAACACGTCATCGAACTTCTGCAGGAGCTGCTCGTGGGCAAAGCCGGCCGCATACGTGGTTGCCAGCCGGGTGAACAGGCGGCGCTGGTGCCGCTGGTAGTCGAGCAGGACTTCCTCGTCAGTGTGGGACGAGGCATTGAACTGGCGACGTTCGGTGGCGTACTGGATGGCTGCCTTAAGCGCGACTTTCGAGGCGGCGACGGCGGCCCCGTCAAGGGAAACCCGGCCCTGGACCAGCGTGCCGAGCATGGTGAAAAACCGGCGTCCGGGGCTGGCGATCATTGATGTGTAGGTGCCGTCAGCGTCCACGTTGCCATAGCGGTTCAGCAGGTTCGTGCGCGGGATACGGACGTTGGTGAAGTGCAGGCGCCCGTTGTCTATGCCGTTCAGGCCGCCTTTTACGCCGTCGTCTTCGCCGCCGATTCCCGGCAGGAACTCCTTGGTGATCGGATCGCGGAGGTCAACGTAGAAAGCGTGGACGCCGTGGTTGACGCCCCCGGTTACCAGCTGGGCGAAGACCACGGCGCCCAGGCCGTCGATCGCGGCGTTTCCGATGTAGTCCTTCCAGGCCGCCCGGAACGGTGTGTGGATCACAAATTCCTGGGTTTGGGCATCGTACGTGGCGGTAGTGGCGATGCTGGCAACGTCCGAGCCGTGCCCCGTCTCGGTCATGGCGAAGCAGCCGGGGATATCCAGGTTCATGATGCCGGGGAGCCACTTGGCGTGGTGCCCTTCAGTGCCCAGGTGCATCACGGCAGACCCGAACAGTCCCCACTGGACACCTGCCTTGATCTGCAGTGACGGGTCCGCCGTGACCAGTTCCTCAAAGCCGGCGATGTTGCCGCCATGGTCGTCCGACCCGCCTAGGGCGGCCGGGAAGGCCCGGTGGACTGCTTCGTGGTCCACGAGGTACTTCAGCTGGCCGAACGTGCGGCTGCGGTGGTCGGTGTGAGTCAGGCCCTCTTTCTTATGCAGCTCCGGGCTCTCGGCGAGCTGGCGCGCCTGCCTGCGAATGCCGGCCCACCTGCCCAGGAGCTGTTCACCCAGGGCGGCGACGTCGACGGCGGGCTGGGCCTTTCCGGGCTGGGCGGTGGAGGGCGTGGCGCCCGCGTTGGCCTGGCTGGCGGGCCGCGGCCCCTTGCTTGTGGAACGGTCCACTACTTCGGTCATGTCAATGTCCTTCGTTGGTTCTGACAGGTGGGCTGGTGGGGGATTCACGGGTCCGAATGCGGGTCTCATGGCACCTTGGCTGGGTCCAGCTCAGGGGCTATTCCGACGCACAACCAGGCCGTGATCTGGCGTGCCATGGCTTCCTGGCCGGGCTTGGCCGGGGAATCCGGGGTGCTGAGCCACTGCTCCCCGGCGTTGCGGACCAGGCCGATCGCGGCCGTTGGCCAGTAGCCGATCACCGCTTCCTTGCCGTCGCCAAGATGTGCGCGCATTGGGGTGGCGATCATCTCCCCAATGGAGTCGAAAAAATGACCGAGGGCCCCGGCAATGGCTGCTGAACCGTGGGGGCTGTCCGGCTCGCCAGCGGGCTGCCGTGTCACGAAGGTGTAGACATTGGGACTGGTTTCAGCCATCTGCAAGTAGGCAGACACCATGGCGAGCAGCCCCTCCCGGGGAGTCTGCGCGTTTTGGGCGGCTTCACGGATCCTGCGTTGCATCTGGCTGAGGACCACCTCGCCCACTGCCTTCTGGAGGCCTGACTTGTCTCCGAAGTAGCGGTAGAAAACAGACTTCGAGGTGCCGGCGGCGTGGGCGATCTCCTCCATGGAAGCATCACTGCCGAGGGCATGCACTGCCCGGCGAGCTGACTTGATCAGCTCCCGTCGGCGTTCTTCGCGGTGGCTCTGCCAGCGGGCCGAGCGGCCGTCTTCGCTGGCAATGACCGGGGGCGGTGTCGCCTTTGTCTGGGGGTTGTTCACGATACTCAGCGTATCAGGTACGCTGGGTATCGGTAACAGACTAAACAGAGGAGACACCTATGTCCGTCGAAGGACAGTCCGTCGCAGGACCCCAGGAATCCAGCAGCCCGGTTGCCCCCGCAATCGTTCCGTCGCCCCGCAGGGCCGTGGTTGTAGGCGGAAACCGGATCCCCTTTGCACGATCCGGCGGCGCCTACACCAAGTCGTCGAACCAGGACATGCTGACCGCCGCCCTGGACGGCCTCATTGCCAGGTTCGGTCTCCAGGAGGAACGGATCGGCGAGGTCGCCGCCGGTGCCGTCCTCAAACATTCCCGGGATTTCAACCTGACGCGCGAAGCCGTCCTGGGGTCTGCGCTCTCCGCTGAGACGCCGGCGTACGACGTCCAGCAGGCGTGCGCCACCGGGCTGGAAACCGTCCTTGGCCTTGCCAACAAGATCAAGCTCGGCCAGATCGACTCCGCGATTGCCGGTGGAGTCGACTCCGCTTCCGACGCCCCCATCGCCGTGAGCGAAGGACTGCGGCAGGTTCTGCTGGACCTCAACCGCGCCAAGACCCTCCCGCAACGCTTGCAGGTACTCAGCCGGTTGAGGCCCAAGGACCTCGCCCCCGATGCGCCCAACACGGGCGAACCCCGCACCGGCCTCTCCATGGGTGAGCACCAGGCCCTGACCACCGCCCAGTGGAATATCACCCGGGAGGCACAGGATCAACTGGCGTTTGCCAGCCACCGCAATCTCGCCGGCGCGTATGACGCCGGGTTTTTTGACGACCTGCTGACCCCCTACCGGGGGCTGACGCGGGACTCCAATTTGCGGGCCGACACCACGCTGGAAAAACTGGCCACCCTTAAGCCTGTTTTTGGGAAGAACCTTGGGGCGGAAGCCACCATGACCGCCGGCAACTCGACACCGCTCACAGACGGGGCCTCCACGGTTCTCCTCGCCGCCGAGGAGTGGGCCGACGCTCATGACCTTCCCAAGCTGGCAGCCGTCGTGGACGGAGAGGCAGCCGCCGTCGACTTTGTCCACGGCAAGGACGGGCTCCTGATGGCTCCCGCGTTCGCTGTGCCCCGGCTCCTGGCCCGCAATGGCCTTACGCTGGACGACTTTGACTTCTACGAGATCCACGAAGCCTTCGCCGGCACGGTCCTCAGCACCCTGGCCGCCTGGGAGGACGAAGAATTTGGCCGCACCCGGCTGGGCCTTGACGGAGCGTTCGGCTCCATCGACCGCGCCAAACTGAACGTTAACGGCTCCTCCCTTGCGGCCGGGCATCCCTTTGCCGCGACTGGAGGCCGGATAGTTGCCTCGCTTGCCAAGATGCTGCACGCCAAGGGCAGCGTGGATGGACGGCCGGCACGTGGACTCATCTCCATCTGCGCCGCAGGCGGCCAGGGCGTCGTGGCAATTCTCGAAGCACTGTAGGGGGACCGGATGACAGACAAATACACCCAGCTCGTGAGCCGGGGACTCGGCAGGAACGTCGCCAAGAAGCTGGGCCTTCCGCAGCCGGCGATCCTGCGGCGGTACCAGCCCGGTCAGGCACTGATCACCGGACCAATCCTCGTCCAAGGCAGCACCGCGGGCGCCGACGCCCTGGCGGCCAGCCTCCTTGCCTGGGACCTGGATGTCCGAAGGCACGCCGTCCCGCGCGAAAAGCTTGGCGCGATTGTCCTGGTCCTGGATGAGCTGGACGGGCCCGACGGCCTGCAAAGCCCGGTCCTGGCGGTGGCAGCCTCACTGCGGGACCTCGCTCCGAGCGGCCGCGTCATTGCCCTGTCCCGGCCAGCCAGCACCAGCGCCTCTCCCTCACAGGCAGCAGCCAGGCAAGGCGTGGACGGATTCCTGCGGTCGCTGGCAATGGAACTCCGTGCAGGCGCAACCGGCAACGGCATCCTGCTCGCCGAAGGGGTCACGACCACAAGCCCCAGCACCCTGGCCGCCGTGCGGTTCCTCCTCTCCGGACGGTCGGCATACGTGGACGGACAGTTCCTGACTGTCACCTCCACGGAGGGCACCCTGCCTGCAGATTTCGGGAAACCGTTGGCGGGCAAAGTTGCCGTTGTCACCGGCGCCGCCCGCGGCATCGGCGCCGCCATTGCCCGGACCCTTCACCGCGACGGGGCCACCGTGGTGCTCGTGGATATCCCCGCGGCAGGAGACCATCTCGCCGCGGTGGCTAACGAAGTCCAAGGCACGGCGCTGCAGCTGGACATCAGCCGGGGGGACGCCGGCCAACGCATCATCGAACACGCCGTGCAGCGGCACGGACGCCTGGACATCGTGATCCACAACGCCGGAATCACCAGGGATAAGCTGCTGGCCAACATGGATCACGGGCGCTGGTCCTCCGTGATCAACGTCAACATTGCTGCCCAGCTCCGAATCAACGAGGCCCTCCTCGACTCTGAACACTTCCGCAACTCACCACGCATCGTGTCGCTGGCCTCCACCAGCGGCATTGCCGGCAACCGAGGCCAGACAAACTACGCCGCCTCCAAAGGCGGCGTGATGGGCATGGTGCGCGCCACCGCACCCCTGCTTTCCGAGCGTGGCGGAACGATCAACGCCGTGGCACCCGGGTTCATCGAAACCGACATGACCGCCAAGGTTCCGCTGGCGCTGCGGGAGGCAGGCCGCCGGCTCAACTCATTGAGGCAGGGCGGCCAGCCCACCGACGTTGCCGAAGCCATCGCCTTCCTGGCGAGCGATGCTGCCGGCGGAATTAACGGCGGCGTCCTGCGGGTCTGCGGACAGAACATGGTGGGGGCATGACCACGCTCCAGCCGGTCATCCTGGGCGAGATGCCGTCCCTCTCCAAGCTGTATGTCAATGCGGCCGCGCAGGCTGCCCGCCGCCGGGTGCTGGGATCCCACGATGCGTCGGGCCTTCCGGAGGCCAGCCACGAAGTCAGGGGAGTCGCTGCCGACGTTGGCAACCTCACCGCGTATCAGCACCTCATCGGCGAGACGGCCAGCGATCTCCTGCCGGCCGGCTTTATCCATGCCCTCGCCTTCCCGCTTGCCATCAGCGTGATGAACAGGGACGATTTCCCCTTGCCGCTGTTGGGTATGGTCCATCTCAGCAACCATGTTGAACAACGCTCCCCGGTCCTGTTCTCAGAACGGCTGGACATCACGGCGCACGTGGAGAACCTCCGGGGCCACCGTTCGGGGACACAACTGGACGTTGTGGCGGAGGTGCGCGGCGCCGGCACGGCCGACATCCGGTGGCGGGGAGTGTCGACGTATCTGGCCAAAGGCGTTTTCCTGCCGGGGATCGACAAACCTTCGCCTGTTGGAGGCAGGGCCGAATTCAACGCCCCGGATCCAACGGCCCTGTGGCAATTGGGCGTTGACACCGGCAGGGCTTACGCAGCAGTTTCAGGCGACTTCAACCCCATACACCTCAGCGTGTTGTCTGCGAAAGCCCTCGGGATGCGCCGGTCCATAGCCCATGGCATGTACCTGGCGTCGAGGGCGCTGGCGGACGTCGGCGCGGTCAAGGGAGATTCATTCAGCTGGGACGTTGATTTCGAAGCGCCGGTGTTCCTCCCGGCTCGCGTTGCCCTGGACATCAGTACCGAGCAGCTTCCCGCAGGGGCGTGGCAAAAGTCCGCTTTCGTCGCATGGAACCCGCGGTCTGGCCGCAGGTATTTTGCCGGTACGGTAGCTGCGCTCTAGGGTGCCGGCTTCACAGCGCGGAGGATCCGGTGCAGGCTCAGGAGGATCGATTCGGAAGCGGTCACGGTTCTTCCAGCCGGGTCACGTTCTGTCGGGTCCGGGCTGGCTGTGGCGGCCATGCAGGCTGCCAGGGCCGCTTCCGCGGCATCGAACAGCCGGTACTGCGATTCGGGGTCTTCGCTGTGGAATGAGCGCAACAGCTCTCCCGTGGCGGTCAGGGCGTCCGCCAGTGGCTCGCTGTCCCTGAAGGGGACCGTATACGGGACATCCTCCTGCCAGATGACGTCGGAGAGTACTTCCGTCATGTCCTGGATGTGGAACGTCACCCTTTCCAGCTCCCGCAGGTTGCGGTAGTCCAGGTCCACGTCCCGGGGGTGGAGCCGCCGCCGCGGGTTCGCCCGCCGGCTGGCGTCCGCTTCCTGGACCAGGTGCCGGACGGAACGAGCGGCCGTCGCCAGCTCGTCCGAACGGCGGGACCAGTCCTCGTGCTCCGGCGGCCACTTCTCCTTGAGAGCTGCCCCCATGTCGGTCAACTGCGTGCCAAGGGCGAGTCGGAGCTCGTCCAGGCTGGCGGCCGCAGCATTGAAGTGCAACGGCGGAAACACCAGGAAATTGACGGCGATGCCGACGGCAACGCCCACACCCATCTGGATGAGGTAGCCGAAGGAAAAATCGTCCGGATTGCTGCCGCCCACCAACAGGACCAGCAGGGCCGCCGTCGGAATCCAGTCCCGTCCCGATCCCAGCCGGGGCAAGCCCGCGAGCAGCACCCCGATGCCCATAAAGACCGCAACGCTCAGCGGGGACGGGTCCGTGACGTTGACCAGGAGGAACGCAAGGCCAATTCCCATGGCCAGGCCGACCAAAGTCTGGACGCCCTGGCGTACTGAACCGGCAACGGTGTGGTACATCGAGACCAAAGCGCCCAGAGGGGCGTAATACGGATACTCCGCAGCCGCCCCCGGCATATAAGGGGCGACAAAAAAGGCCACCCCGGCGGCCAGCGCAGCCTTGGCCGCCAGCTGAAGTCGCTGCACTGTGAAAGCCACCCCTACGCTTTTGACCGCCTGGCGCAAGAGCCTGGTCCCGTTGGCCAGCCGGGCCGCCCGCGGCGGCTGAGTATCACCCATCCGCCCCACCTTAGGGGCAGTGTCCCGCTAGGACAAGGCAGCGGCTGCGCGTCTGACCGCGGCCGCCAGGCGGTGCGCCTTGCCGGGGGTCCGGCCGTCCTCTGCACGCTGCGGAATGTAGCCAAAACCAAGGCCGTAGGACGGGTCCGCGAAGCCCAGGGCTGCGTTGGCGCCTTCATGGCCAAACGCCCGGTGGCTGCCAAAATTGCGTGAAGGATGGGGTTTCATAAACACCACGGCAAAGGCGTTGTCGAGCCCTGAGGAACGGTCCAAGCCCCACACCTGCTCCTGGGACATCGCTGCCACCGTGCCAGCCGAGAGCAGCGGCGAGCCGCCTTCGACGCCGGTGGTGGCCGCCGCGTACAGGCGTGCAAGCCCTTCGGCCGAGCCGACGCCGCCGGCCGCGCTCATGCCGGCCTCCCGTACCGTCCGCTGGTTGGGGAGCTCCATGATGGTGCTCACGGCGGCGTTGCCATTGAGTCCTTCAAGGCTGAGAGGGTCCAGCCACGGCTGCTGCGGGTCGGCATCGTAAAGGACATCCCGGTAGCGGCTCTCCAGCTCTGCGGGCAGCCCCAGGAAGAAGTCGACGCCGAAGGGCCGCCGGATGCGGCTGTCGTACAGGGACTGCAGCGTACTGCCGGCCACTCGCCGGCAAAGTTCCTCCATGACGATTCCGATGGTGATCGCGTGGTAGCCGAAACAGCTGCCGGGACGCCACGCCGGGACAGTGGCCGCCAGCCGGGCGGCGGCACCCGGCGTGGTGAACTCGTCGAGGGCGAAGCCGCCTTCGACTCCCATCACGCCGGCCTGGTGGGACAAAGCTTCACGGACAAGGAGCCGGGCCTTTCCGTACTGGCCGAATTCGGGCCAATAGTAAGCCACAGTGCGGTCCAGATCCAGCAGACCGTCCTGTACCAGCAAGGCGATCACCATTGCGGCCACGCCCTTGGAGCAGGAGTAGGCGCCGGTAATGGAGTCTGACGCGACCAGGGGACCGCCGCTAAGGTCTAACACCTTGGCGCCGTGCTGGTAGGCAGCCAGCTGTGCGCTGTAGCGCCCGTCCTCGGCCAGGAGGGATTCGAACAGGTCAAGAACGCCCTCGAAACCGGGCGCGGCAAAGCCTTGGGAAATCTGCATGGCCTTAGCTTAGCGGCTTAGAAAGCGCTTTCCAGTCCGGATACAGGTCCGTGCCCCGGCGCTACCTGCTCGCCGGGCTGCACCGGCCCCGGGGGAGTGCCGTTCCCGAAGGGCCGTCCCCCCAGGGATGCACGGTCGTGGGCATCCAGCCAGCCCGCCAGATCCGGGCCCTGCGGCACGATGCCGGTGGGATTGATGTCCCCCTGCACAAGGTAATAGTGCTGCTTGATCTGGACGAAGTCGATCGTGTCGCCAAAGCCGGGCGTCTGGAACAGGTCACGGGCATAGCCCCACAGTGCCGGCATTTCGGTGAGCCTCTGGCGGTTGCACTTGAAGTGCCCGTGGTAAACGGCATCGAAACGGGCCAGGGTGGTGAAGAGCCGGACGTCCGCCTCCGTAATGGTGTCTCCTACCAGGTATCGCTGGCTGGAGAGCCGCTCCTCCAGCCAGTCCAAAGCCGTCCATAGCCGGGCGAACGCGGTGTCGTAGGCTTCCTGCGAGCCGGCAAAGCCGCAACGGTAGACACCGTTGTTGACCTCTGTAAAGACGCGTCTGTTGACTGCATCAATTTCTTCCCGCAGCTCTGCCGGGTACAACTGCGGCGCACCCGCCCGGTGGAACTGCGTCCATTCGGTGGAGAAGTCGAGGGTGATCTGGGGGAAATTGTTCGTCACAACTTCACCACTGGCGACATCCACGATCACAGGGACGGTGATGCCCCTCGGATATGTGGGAAACCGCCGCAAATAGGCGGTTTGGATGCGTTCGATGCCCAGGACCGGGTCAACGCCGCCGGGATCCAGGTCGAAAGTCCAGGAACGGGCGTCATGGGTGGGTCCAGGCTGCCCGAGGGAGATGGCGCCTTCGAGTCCCAGCAGCCTCCGTACTATGACAGCCCGGTTGGCCCACGGGCAGGCTCTTGCAGCGATCAGGCGGTACCGCCCGGCCTGAACAGGCCAGCCGGGTTCGCCGTTCGCTCCAGGCGTGCCTTCGCGGGTGATCCGGTCCTCGATGTAATGAGTGTCACGGGTGAACTCGGCACCGCCGGTGACATAGGCGCCCAGGGTGCTTTGATCCCCGCCATCCTTGGGGCCGGACGTTGGCACTGCTCCCGCTTCGTGGTTCATCCGGCTACCCTATGCCCCGGCAACGAGAATCGCCGAGATGGGCTGCCAGGCCACCACCCACGAAGCCCCCACGACGCCGACGAACAACGCGATCCAGATGAAGGAAGGCACGGACGTGGAGCGGAAGAGCAGATAGGCGTCGGAACTCGCCAGCCTGTCCCTGCGGCGAACATGCAGGTGCATGAGTTTGATTACATCGCGGACCGCAGCCACCAACAATGCCAGGCCAAGGGCGATCGCCACATGGCCGGTGAAGGCGTGCGGAACGAAAAAGACCAGCACGGCGCCCGAGGCGGCTGCGGCCACGGTGATCAGGAAACCCGCAAGGTTGCGGATGAAAAGTAGTGACAGGACCAGGATCAGCGAGCCCGCCGTCAGGGCGGCTGGCCCCCAGCCGTAGAAGCCGGACCAGACCAGGGCAGCCCCAGTTAGCGCCGGAACCGGGTATCCCCAGAAGCCGGACCACACGGCAGCCAACCGGCCCCGGCTGTAGCTGGTGGTTGTCCCCGAGTGGTCCAGGCTGAGCCTGATCCCGCCCAGCCTTTGTCCGCTCATGAGGGCAGCGAACGCGTGGCCCAGTTCATGGGTAGCGGTCGCCACCAGGCCAAAGTATTGCCACGTGGCCCGGGGGATCGACAGTGCCGTCGCCACAAGCAGGACCACCGCCAGCTCACCCAGGGAAACATCGGGGAGGGCAGTCCGGCTGAAAGCTTCAACGAGGCGCTGCCAGAATTGGCCGGGCAGGGTGTTCACGGTCTGCCCGCCGGGAGGTAGTCATTGTGCGCCATAGCCCTCTACGGTACTAGAGGGCAGGCCTGCCCGTGCCCCGGCCTGGGGCGCGCTACGAATCGAGGAATACCGTGTCCACTTTGAAGGAACGACTGCACGCTGACGTGGTGGTGCACATGAAGGAGCGCAACAAGACCGCGCTCACGACCGTGCGCAATGTACTGGGCGAGATCGAAACCCGCGAAAAGTCAGGAAAGACGCCCGTGGTGCTGGACGACGCCCAGGTGACGTCCCTGCTGCAGAAAGAAGCGGCCAAGCGCCGCGACACCGCCCGGATCTATACGGAGGCGGGAGAACCTGACCGTGCTGCCGCTGAAATCGCCGAGGCCGAGGTCATCGAGGCTTACTTGCCACAACAGCTGACCGAAGCCGAGGTGGAAGCCATTGTTGATGCCGCGATCGCCGAGCTCAGCACGCAGGGCCAGGTGCCCGGCATGCGCCAGATGGGCGACGTTATGAAGCCTGTCACGGCGAAGGTCGCCGGCCGGTTCGACGGCAAGGCCGTCAGCCAGATGGTCCGCAGCCGGCTCGGTTAAACGAAAGGCACGTCCACGGCTTCCGTGGGCGCGCCTCATCGTCTCCAGGTGCGCCTGCCGGAGCGGGCGCCAAGGTTGTTCTTGTGCGGGTATCAGCCTTCGCAGTCCGTGCAGTAGCTGTGTCCGTCTTTCTGCCGCGCGATCTGCGAGCGGTGCCGGACCAGGAAGCAGGAGTAGCAGGTGAACTCGTCATCGGCCTGGGGGATGACCTGGACGATCAGTTCCTCGGCAACGAATTCGCCGCCCGGAACGCCCGCGCCATCCAGTCCATCTGCCTCGTCGAGTTCCAGCACAACGCTGCGGGCGTCCGGTGCATTTGCGGACTGGAGCGCCTCGAGCGAGTTGTCCTGCGACTCCTTGACGTCGGAGCGGAGTTCGTCGTAATCGGTTGCCACTTAGGTGTTTCTCTTTTCTTTGGTTCAGTCTGTCGCGTATGCAACGTACAGCATGGCGCTGGTATTCCCCAACGGGCTAACGCTCC
>JBKKDH010000138.1:0-10814 GCA_046708445.1 Arthrobacter sp. | reverse complement strand
GTGTAGTCCAGGATCACGACGTTGGTGATGACCGTGTCCGGTACTCCGCCGCCGGAACCAACACTGCCGGAACCAACCCTGCCGCGGGTGGCCTGGCCGGGACCAACACTGTCGCGGGTGGCCTGGCCGTTCTGACCCATGCCGTCGCGGATCACCTTGCCGCCGCCGAACACCACTTCCTCGCCATAGACGGTGAGGTCCTTCTCGATTTCGAGGAACAGTTCGGTGTCCGCCAGGCGGATTGCATCTCCGGTGGTCGGGCCGTAGAGGTCGGCGTACTGCCGCCGGGGAAGGTCGAAGCTCATTGGGCTCCCTCCCTGCCGGCGCCGGGACCGCCGTCGGGGTTGCCGCCGTCGAGCGGTCCGTTGACGGCGTTGCTGAGGCCGTAGACCTCGCGGCTGCCGGCGAGTTCAATCAGCCGGACGGTCCTGCTGTCCCCCGGTTCAAACCGGGCGGCGGTGCCGGCGGGGATGTCCAGCCTGCGGCCGTACGCTGCCTGCCTGTCAAACGTGAGGGCGGCGTTCGCCTCGGCAAAGTGGAAGTGCGAACCAACCTGCACGGGTCTGTCACCGGTGTTGGTGACGACGACGTCGGCCGTCTCGCGTCCGGCGTTCACAGTCACCGGTTCGGGCCTGAGGATGTACTCGCCTGGGATCATGGCCTGCCCTATCGGATGGGATCGTGGACGGTGACGAGCTTGGTGCCGTCGGGGAACGTGGCCTCGATCTGGACGTCGTGGATCATCTCGGCGACGCCTTCCATCACGTCCTCACGGGTGAGGAGCGTGCTGCCGTAGCTCATCAGGTCCGCCACCGTGCGTCCGTCCCGGGCGCCCTCGATCAGTTCGTAGCTGATGATGGCAACAGCCTCCGGGTAGTTCAGCTTGAGGCCCCGGGCCTGCCGGCGCCGGGCAAGGTCGGCGGCCACCACGATCATGAGCTTTTCCTGCTCACGGGGCATCAGATGCATCAGGTTCCCTTCGGCTGCTGGGCGGTCCTACGTTTATAGACCGAAGGATCATGCATAGCCGGCATTTCCGGTGCATCGCCTCCACGGTGGTCTTTCGTCATCACAGTAAGTGCCGAACATTTCGGGGACGTTTCAGCCGTGTCATGGCCCGCTCCCGTCTTGTTGCTGCCCAACCAGCCCAGTTTTGGCCGCCCCTGCGCCTGTATGGACGCCGGTTACTGGACCCGGCCCCCCAAAAGTGGGCTGGTACGGACCGGTATTCACCCGGCAGGCGGCGCCGTTGAGTCCCGGACCACCAGCCGGGTGGCGAGTTCCACATGGCTGGACTCCAGGGTTTCGCCCTTCGCGAGCCGCAGCACCGTCCGGAGGGCAGCCCAGCCCATTTCCTGAAGCGGCTGGGCCACGGACGTCAGGCGGGGAACCGACTGTTCCGTGAGGTCCGTCCCGTCGAAGCCAACCAGGCTCAGCTGTTCAGGTACCCGGATTCCCTGCTGCCGGGCCTCGTCCAGGACACCGAGGGCAATGACATCGTTCGCGGCGAAGATGGCACTGGGAGGATCGTCCAGGGCCAGGAGCTGGCGTGCGCCGGAGATCCCGCTTTCGCGGTTGAACCGGCCGGGCAAAACATAGTCGGGATTCGCCGGGACGTTGTTGGCGCGGAGGGCGGCAAGGTAGCCATGGAGCCGGGCAACACTGCACTCCACGGTCTCCGGTCCGCCCAGGAACGCGATCTTCCCGTGCCCCAGGGCAATGAGGTGTTCCGTGGCGGCCTTGCCTCCCGCCCAGTTGGTGGCCCCTACGCTCACGTACCCGGAGTCGGGCGGGCTCAGCGGGTCAATCACCACCACCGGGATGTTGCGCTGCCGGAACGATCGCAACTGGCCGGCCGTCACCTCCGAGGTCACCAGAATGAGTCCCCGGCGGCCCGACTCGGCAAGCCGCTGTGCCCACTTTTCGTGGTCCACATGGCGGAGCTTGGCGGGCTTGACGCTGCTCAGGACAATCTCCACGCCCTCTTCCGCGGCGGATTCGACAATCCCGGCCATCACTTCCAGCGAGTACGAACTGTGCAGCCCGTGGAAGACCAGTTCAACGAGTGCCGGACCTGTCGACCTGGAACGGCGCTGCGCCGGCGATTCGTAGCCAAGCTTGCCGAGCGCCTCCTGGACCCGGGCACGCGTCGCCTCCGCGACGTCATCCCGGCCGTTGAT
Organism: Arthrobacter sp.; assembly: GCA_046708445.1. Classification (GTDB taxonomy): domain Bacteria; phylum Actinomycetota; class Actinomycetes; order Actinomycetales; family Micrococcaceae; genus Arthrobacter. The sequence continues at coordinate 8,634 of JBKKDH010000138.1, read as the reverse complement.
CACCTTGGAAACTGTGGGGGCAGAAACGCCGGCGAGGGCAGCAACGTCCCCGAGGTTCACTTTGGCTGTGGCGCTCCGTGCTGGCATGGTGCAGACTTTCTCGAAAAATTTCGGCATAAGCAGTGTGCGATGCAGCTGGCGTCATAGTCAACAATCCGAAGAGTAATCCTTGACGGCAGTACTGCAACGCCACTAGTTTTATCACAGTTCACGAATTACTTGCGAAATATTTCGAAGCCGGGATCCAATGGAGAACACCACAGCTACGACCACGCCTGACACTGCATTGCCGCTGCGCGTGGGCATGGTGGGCCATGCCTTCATGGGCGCAGCCCACTCGCACGCCTGGCGCACCGCCCCGCGCTTCTTTGACCTTCCCCTGGTCCCGGAGCTCACCGCGCTCGCGGGCAGGGACAGCGGCCGCGTCGCGGATGCCGCCCGCCGCCTGGGCTGGGCCAGCACCGAAACTGACTGGCGGGCACTCGTGGAACGGGACGACGTCGACCTCGTGGACATCTGCACGCCCGGCGACACTCACGCGGAGATCGCCGTCGCCGCCCTGAAGGCCGGGAAGCACGTGCTCTGTGAGAAGCCGCTGGCCAACAGCGTGGCCGAAGCGGAGGAAATGGCGGCGGTTGCCGCCGAGGCAGCGGACCGCGGGGTGTACGCCATGTGCGGCTATTCGTACCGGCGCACCCCTGCCCTGACCCTCGCGCGGAACATGGTGCGCGACGGCAGGCTGGGAACCATCCGCCAGGTCCGTGCGCAGTACCTGCAGGACTGGCTGTCGGACGAAAATGCTCCGCTGACGTGGCGGATGGACAAGTTGAAGTCCGGCTCCGGCGCGCTCGGGGACATCGGCGCCCACAGCATCGACGCCGCCCAGTTCGTCACCGGCCAGAGCATCACCGGTGTCTCCGCCATGATGGAAACCTTTACGAAGGAACGTCCGGTGGGCGGGGACTTTGTAGGCCTGGGCGGCAGCGGCGCGGTGGGTGCCGGCACAGGGCGCGGGCCCGTGACCGTGGATGACGCGGTGGTCTTCAGCGCACGGTTCGACGGCGGCCCGATCGGCGTCTTTGAGGCCAGCCGCGTGGCGCTCGGCCGAAAGAACGCCACGCGGCTGGAAGTGAACGGTTCCGAGGGCTCCATCGCGTTCGACTTCGAGGACATGAACTACCTGAACTACTACGACGGCGGCAGCGGCGCCGACCCGGATTCGCTCGGGTTCCGGCGGATCAACGTCACCGAAGCGCACCACCCCTACACGGGCAACTGGTGGCCGGTGGGCCACGGGCTGGGCTACGAACACGGCTTCACGCACCAGGTGGTGGACCTCGAGACGGCCATCGGCGCCGGAACCCAGCCCACGCCGTCGTTCGCCGATGCCCTCCAGGTGCAGCGGGTGCTGGCGGCCGTGGAACAGAGCGCCGGCGAGGATTCCCGCTGGACCCCAGTGGACGGACAAGAAGGACATACAGCATGACAACCACCAAAAACGCGCTCGTGGTGCGCGGCGGCTGGGACGGCCACCAGCCGGTCGAAGCCACGGACCTGTTCATCCCGTTCCTGCGCGAGCAGGGCTTCACAGTGCGGGTGGAGGAGTCGACGGCGGTCTACGCCGATGCCGCCTACCTCGCCGGCGTGGACCTGATCGTGCAGTGCAACACCATGAACACCATCGAGAAGGCCGAGTTCGAGGGCCTGCGCGCCGCCATCGCCGCCGGCACCGGAATGGCCGGCTGGCACGGCGGCATCGCCGATTCGTACCGGAACAGCTCCGACTACCTGCACCTGGTCGGCGGCCAGTTCGCCTGCCATCCGTCCAAGGACCACGGCGAGCTGCACGGCGACGCCACGGACAATTTCCGGACGTACACGGTGAACATGCTGCCGGCCGCCGCCGAGCATCCCATTACTGCGGGCATCGGCGATTTCGAGCTCTTTACGGAGCAGTACTGGGTGCTGTCCGATGACTACATCGACGTCCTGGCCACCACCACCCTGCCCGCCCGGGACAAGGACGCGTGGCACCGCGACGTCGTCTCACCGGCGATCTGGACGCGTTCGTGGGGTGAGGGCCGGATCTTCGTTGCCACCCCCGGCCACAGCGTTGAAATCCTCAAGGACAACAACGTCCGGACCATCATCGAAAGGGGCATGCTGTGGGCAAGCCGTTGAAAATAGGCGTGATCGGCTGCGGCAACATCATCACCCAGTACCTGGCCACGTTCCCGCGCCTGGCCACCGTCCGGCTCGTCGCCGTGGCGGACCTCGACTTCGCCCGGGCCGAAGCCGTGGCCGCGGACCAGCCCGGCGTAAGGGCATTGAGCGTCGATGACCTCCTGGCCGACCCGGAGGTGGACCTGGTCCTCAACCTGACTATCCCGGCCGCGCACGCCGACATCGCACTGCGGGCCATCGCCGCCGGCAAGGCGGTCTACGGCGAGAAGCCGCTCGCCGCCACCACTGAAGAGGCACGCAAGGTGCTGGAGGCAGCAGCCGCGGCGGGCGCCGTCGTCGGCTGTGCACCGGACACGGTCCTGGGGACCGGCATCCAGACCGCCCGGAAGGCGATCGACGACGGCCTGATCGGGACGCCCATCGCGGCGACTGCCACGATGATGACGCCAGGCCACGAACGCTGGCACCCCAACCCGGACTTCTACTACCAGCCGGGCGGCGGCCCGCTGCTGGACATGGGTCCGTACTACGTCTCCGCCCTGGTAACGCTGCTGGGGCCGGTGGCCTCCGTGATCGGCGCTGCCAGCCACACGCGCTCCAGCAGGACCATCGGCAAGGGCCCGCGCGCCGGCGAGACCGTTCCCGTCAGCACCGACACCCACGTGACCGGCGTACTGGTGCACGAGTCCGGCGCGCTGTCCACGCTGGTGATGAGTTTCGACGCCGTGGCCACGCAGGCTGCCAACCTCGAAATCCACGGCGACAACGGGTCGCTGATCGTTCCCGATCCCAACCGTTTCGACGGCGCCGTGAAGCTCCGCACCCTTGGCGGCGAAGGCTGGGAGGTGCTTCCCGCTTCGGCCGGTTATGTGGATTCCGCGCGGGGATTCGGGCTGCATGACATCGCCGTCACCCCTTCCGGCGCCGAGCCCCGCGCGGGAGGTCAGCTGGCCTTCCACGTGCTGGAGGTCATGGAATCAGTGCTGGAATCGGCGGCACTGGGGCAGTCCGTCAAGGTGGCCGGCCGGTGCGAACGGCCGGACGCGGTGCCGCTGACTGATCTCGGCGGCTAGGCTTCCTTTTCTGCTGCGTGCTGGTCCAACGGCACAATGGGCCCTGATCAGCTGCCGGCGGATGGATAGTCCCGGAAGCTATGGTGTCCTCCGTCAGGGTGCGGATTCCCGGACCTTCAGCACAAAGCCGGCTTCGACATGCACTCCGTCATCCGCCACTTCCAGCCCTTCGATCCGGTCAATCAGCAGTCCGATCGACCGCTCGGCAATCTCATCCATACCCGGCGACACAGTGGTCAGCGACGGCGACGCGAACCGCGCCTCGTCGATGTCGTCAAAGCCCGCAACGGCAACATCCTGCGGGACCTTCACGCCGCGGACCAGCAGTTCGTGCATGGCACCGAGCGCCATGGCATCGTTGAGGCCAAACACTGCGTCAAAGGAAACACCGCGATCCAGCAATCCGGCGACGGCCGCCGCCCCTGCATCACGCCGCCACTCGCCCGGCGCCACAAGCGCAGGGTCGAAGCCGACGCCGGCGGCCTCCAAAGCCCTTCGGTAACCGCTCAGGCGCAGGCCACCGCCCCCGGCTGATTCCTCCGGATGGGCACCCACCACGGCAATCCGACGGCGGCCTGCCGCCAGCAGGTGGGCCGTGACCGCCTGGGCAGCTTCCGCGTTCTTCATGGTGACAAGGTCCAGCCGGGGATCCATGATGTGCTCCCCCAGCAGCACCACCGGTTTCTTGCCGCGGTGGGCGGCAACGGCGTCGGCATCCATCGCCAGCGGCGTAAAGAGCAGGCCGTCGGTCAATTGCCGGAACGCCCCCTGCAGGGCAGTCAGCTCGTTATCCGCCGCCGCCCCGGACTGCTCTATCAGCACACGGTAGCCGCGCCGAGAGGCCACGGTCATGAGCCGGGACGCCAGTTCCGCGTAGTACGGCGCGGACAGATCGGACAGGACCAGGCCCAGCATGCGCGTCTTTCCGGAGCGGAGGCTGCGCGCGGTCAGGTTCGCTTCATAGCCGAGCTCGGCGATGGCATCGTGGACCCGCTGCTTGGTGGCCGGCCGGATGAACTCATAGTCGTTGAGCACATTCGATACCGTTTTCAGCGATACACCCGCGGCGCGCGCAACGTCGTTCATGGTCACTGCCATCGGTGCTTCATTCTCCTTGCGATCTGTTTCCGTACATCGTTGCAGACATTGCCGCAACCGGAACAACCGCCGTCGTGAAAGCATGCGCCTTGTGACCCGCCCGGGGCGGGAAGGTCAGTCCTTGGCGGCTTTGGCGGCAGCCTTCGCCGCCTGCTTCGAAGCCCGCACCTTGGCGAGCGACTCGGGGTCGACGATGTCCGCCACCGAGAGGAAGGCATCCTCCTGGCCGTAGTGGCCGGCGGCCTCCCGCCAACCGGGCGCCTGCAGCCCGCGCTGCTTGCCCAGGAGCGCGAGGAAGATCTTTGCCTTCTGTTCCCCGAAGCCTGGCAGCTCCTGAAGCCGGCGCAGGACCTCATTGCCGTCAGGTTCGCCCTTGGTCCAGATCAGCGTCGCGTCGCCGTTCCAGTCGCGCTGGACCGTCTCGGCGAGGGCCTGGACGCGTCCCGCCATGGAACCCGGGAACCGGTGCACTGCCGGCCGTTCCTTGAACACTTCCACAAAGGCCTCCGGTTCGTAGGCCGCGACGGCGGCCGGCGCGATCGAACCGATGCGGGCCCGGATCTTTTCCGGGCCCGCGAAGGCGGATTCCATGGTCACCTGCTGGTCCAGCAGCATGCCGGTCAGGAGCGCAAACGCGTCGTCGCTCAGGAGTTTGTCGGCAGCCGGGTCACCGGTGATGTGAAGTTCCATGGCCCTTATCTTTCCACCAACCCGCCGCCCACGTCATGGCCAGGAGCCTGCGTCCGGTCCTAGGACTCCACGGCCAGGCGGATCATGGACCAGGACACTGCGGGCAGTTCGGCGGTAATCCGGCCGCCGTCGGCCTTGACGCTGACGTTCTCAACGGGAAGGACCGACGTCGAGTCATCAGCGGTTGCCTGCCAGTACGGATCCTTGTTCGCATAGGTGACCGCTTCGATGACCCTGACGTTGCCCAGTCCGGCGACGGCGGCGTCCAGGGTGAGTGCGTCCGTTGCCGAGCGGTTCACGGCGAAGACCACGGCCTCGCCCGTGTCGGCGTCGAGCGTTGCCACGGCGGACAGCGCCGTGAAGTCGGCCGTCTTGCCACCACTGACCAGCGGGGACTCGACTGCGAGCTGCAGCACCGTGCCGGCGGCGTGGCGGGACGTCAGCGCGAACGGGTGGAAGGTGGTCTGCTTCCAGGCGCGGCCACCCGGTTCGGTCATGATGGGTGCGATGACGTTGACCAGCTGCGCGAGGCTCGCGGAGTGCACACGGTCCGTGTTGCGCAGCAGCGTTATCAGCAGGTCCCCGACGACGACGGCGTCCGCCACCGTGTAGATGTCCTCGAGCAGGACGGGGGCCACTGGCCAGTCCTGGCCGCTCGGTGACTTGGACTCGCCTCGGCTCATGTGCCAGACATTCCATTCGTCGAAGGAGATGTTGACCTGCTTGTCGGACTTTTTGACGGACTTCACGTGGTCGATGTGGGCGACGATGTCGCGGATGAAGGAGTCCATTTTGTGTCCGGCGGCGAGGTGTTCCTGCAGATCGCCGAAGTCCTCGAAGTACTGGTGGGCGGACACCAGGTCCACCACGTCGTAAGTCTCGGTCAGGACCACGCGCTCCCACTCGCCGAACGTGGGCATGGTGGGTCCTGAACTGCCGCAAGCCACCAGCTCCAGGTCCGGATCAATCATGCGCATGCCGCGGGCGGTCTCTGCGGCGAGCCGGCCGTATTCGAGGGCGTTCTTATGGCCGATCTGCCACGGTCCATCCATCTCGTTGCCCAGGCACCACATCTTGATGCCGTAGCCGTTCTCCGCGCCGTTGGCCTTGCGCTGGTCCGAGAAGGCGGTTCCGCCGTCGATATTGCAGTATTCCAGCAGGTCCAGCGCTTCCTGCGTGCCGCGGGTGCCCAGGTTGACGGCCATCATGGTTTCGACGCCGGCCTTAACGGACCACTTGGCGAACTCGTCCACGCCAACGAGGTTGGGGTCCGTGGAGTGCCAGGCGAGGTCAAGCCGTGCGGGGCGCTGCTCCACCGGACCTACCCCGTCTTCCCAGCGGTAGCCGGAGACGAAGTTGCCGCCGGGGTACCGGACGGTGGAGACGCCCAGCTCGCGGGTCAGCTCCAGGACGTCCGTCCGGAAGCCGTCCTCGTCCGCTTTGGGGTGCTCCGGCTCAAAGATCCCGGTATAGACGCAGCGGCCCAGGTGCTCCACGAACGCGCCGAAGGTGCGGCGGCGGACCGGCCCCACGGTGAAGGACGGGTCGATGGTGACCTTGGCTGCGGCTGACTCTGATGTGCGCACGAAAACTTCCTCGCTTCTCGTTATCTACAACGTTATAGAAATCAATTGTGAGCATTGACAGCAGGGTGCGTCAAGGTCTGTGCGGGAGGTGGTTGCGGCGACTGCTGGAAAGGCCCGCGGCGGGGGCAACCACGTTCGCGCTGCCTGGATGCGAGTACTCAATCCAAAAACCAAGTACTACCTAATCTGAAAAATGAGTACCGATTACCCGTTCTCTCAGCTGCCGCCGAGAACTAGTTTCGACTGAGAGAAGGAACGTGAATTGCTCACTTGGGGGTGTGAGGAAAGGATGCGGGCAGGACCCGAATGCTGCGACTTCCCGGCCCTCAGGACCGGGGCACCAGACGGGGCCGGCGACGAGGAGGTCTTTGAGACCAAGGCCTCTCCCCCAGCCGTCGCCGGCCCTTTATTCGCGGGATCAGTCCGTCCGCACGCCACCGTATCCGGGACCCGCTGACAGAGCCATGACGAGTCCGAGTCCGCCGTCTCCGTCCCCGATCGATGGAGGGCAATCACCCCGCGATGCCTCCGACGTCCCGGAAATTGACGGCATGCGCGAAGGCCTCTTGCTCGATCTGGTGACGGGCGCCCAAAACCTCACGGAGTCGCTGGACACGCTGGCCAGGATGGCCGGAGCAACGCTCAGCCAGGCCACGGGTGGCGCCACGGAATGCGCCGTAGTGCTGCACGGCGGCAAGCACACCACGCATGCGGGCACAGTAGACCATGCCCGCGAGCTGGCTTCGCTCGAACTGGAACTCGGGGAGGGGCCCCTGACGGATGTGCTGGCTACCGGGCTCCCTGTGGCCGCAAACCACGTGTCAGCTGATTCCCGCTGGCCGCAATACCGGCGCCACCTGAGGTCCGCCGGCTATAAGAGCCTCATGGCGGTGCGGCTGCAACCGGATGACGGCGCCCAGTCCGCCCTGGCGTTTTTTTCCGCCAGGACGGCCGCATTCCCGCAGGCGGTGGTTGCCGCCGGCCTCGGCTTTGCGGACCTCGCCTCCCGGAGCCTCAGGCTGGTCACGGAGCTCAGGGAAGCACGGACATCCGCAGCCGATCTCCGCTCAGCCCTGGAGAGCCGGACTTCCATCGACATCGCCTGCGGCGTCATCATGGCGCAGAACAGATGTTCCTATCGTGAGGCTTTCGACATCATCTCCAGGGCCTCAAGCCACCGGAACGTCAAACTCCGCAAGGTGGCCGAGGACATCCTGGACAACCTCCCCGACGGCGCGCCCCGAACCCATTTTGACCAGTAGTACCGGGGGCTTAGATTCCGCCAGCCAGCTTGTAGTAGGCGGCGTTCCAGTTCAGGTCCTTCTTGAACTGGCGGATGGTGGTGTCCCCGTCGATAGTGAGCAGCTCGGTCTTGGCGATCTCGGCGAAGTCCTCAAACACGTCCATGCCGACGGCGGTGCTGAGCACGGTGTGGTGCGCGGCGCCGGCGGTGAGCCACGCGGCGGCGGACGTGGCGAAGTCCGGCTTCGGCTGCCACAGGGCGCGGGCCACGGGAAGATTCGGCAGCGGCTGGTCCAGCGGGACGACGTCCACGGCGTTGGCCACGAGGCGGAACCGGTCCCGCATGTCCGAGAGGGCAACGACCACGCCCGGGGAGGCATCGGCGTCGAACACCAGGCGGACGGGGTCTTCGCGTCCGCCGATGCCCAGCGGATGGATTTCCAGGCTCGGCTTTCCGGCGGTGAGGGACGGGCAGACCTCCAGCATGTGCGCGCCGAGGATCTTCTCCGAGCCGGGCTCCAAGTGGTAGGTGTAGTCCTCCATCAGGGAAGCGCCGCCGGGCAGTCCCGCGCCCATCACCTTGGCCGCGCGGACCAGGATGGCGGTCTTCCAGTCGCCCTCGGCACCGAAGCCATAGCCGTCGGCCATGAGCCGCTGGACAGCCAGGCCGGGGAGCTGGCGGAGCGCGCCGAGGTCCTCGAAGGACGTGGTGAAGGCGGCGGATCCATTGGCTTCCAGGAAGCTGCGCAGTCCCAGTTCAA
>JBKKDH010000137.1:0-10732 GCA_046708445.1 Arthrobacter sp. | reverse complement strand
GCACCGAGGTCACCACCCACAAGCTCTACACGCTAATGCACGATCCGCACTACCGCGCCGAGGTGGCACGCCAGAACACCGCCTACAACCAGCCGTCGTACACGGACTTCTACTTCGCCTCTGACATGGACTACCGCAACGTGCCGCTTCGCGCGGCGTGGACCCCCGGCAGCGTCAAGGCGCTCCAGCATGTCCTTGCCGGCCTGGGCGAATCCGGCGACGTCTCAGGGCCTGTGGCCAACCAGCTTACGGCCAGCGTGCAGCAGGCCCTGAAGGCAGTGGACGACGGCGCCAGCACCAAGGCGGGGCAGGCAATCCAGCGCTTCGCAGGCTTCCTGGACCAGCAGAAGGAGCCCGACCACATATCCGACGCAGCCCGGACCGTGCTTGAGTACAACGCCGGAAATATTCTCCGGGCATTCGAGGGCTAGGAAAGGCGAAAGCACGAGAGACTGTTGAAATGACACTTTCACCGCTCATCAAGCTCAATGACGGTTACAGCATCCCGCAGCTGGGGCTCGGCACCTGGCCGCTGGACGACGACCAGGTGGCTGCCGCCGTCGTCAGCGCCGTGGAAGCCGGGTACCGGCACATCGATACCGCCGTGAAATACGGCAACGAGGAAGGTGTGGGCAACGGCATCAGGGCCAGCGGGGTGGAACGCGGCGAAATCTTCGTCACCACCAAGCTGGACGGCCAGTTCCAAGGGCAGGACCGGGCCATTGAAGGGCTGGAAGGCTCGCTGCGGCGGATGAAGCTGGACTACGTGGATCTGCTGCTGATCCACTGGCCGCTCCCTGCGCGTGATGAGTTCATCTCCACCTGGAAGACCTTCGAGCGGCTGCAGGCGGAGGGGAAAGTCCGGTCCATCGGCGTCTCTAACTTCAAGCCCGCCCACCTGGAACGGCTGTTTGCCGAGACGGACGTGGTCCCGGCGGTGAACCAGATCCAGCTCAGCCCGGCGATCACCCGTGTGGCCGAACGGGAGTTCAACGCCAGGCACGGGATTGTCACGGAATCCTACAGCCCCCTGGGCGGTTCCGGAGCGACCCTGCTGGACGCCCCGCTGCTCTCCCAGCTGGGTGAAAAGTACGACAAAACGCCCGGGCAACTCGTGTTGCGGTGGCATGTCCAGAACGGACTTGTGGTTATTCCAAAATCCGGTGATCCGGAGCGGATGAGGGAGAACCTGGACGTGTTCGATTTCGCCTTGGATCCGCAGGATCTGGCGGAAATATCCATCCTGGACGAGGGTCCGGGCGCGGGAGTTGATTCGGATGTTTCAGGGCACTGAAAGGCCCCTGATGTGGCCCCCTTTCCGGGAGTGGGGTTGGCAAATCGATAGTAAGCATGATTACTATTGAGCCAGAAGGATGAAGCGTCCCCGGGATCCGGGTACCTCCTTTATTGAAGGAAGAGGAACGACAAAATGGGTTTTTTCGCATTTCTGATTCTCGGCCTTATTGCTGGTGCGATCGCTAAGGCGATCCTCCCGGGCAAGCAGGGTGGCGGAATTTTCATCACCTTGCTCCTGGGCGTCGTAGGAGCATTCCTCGGCGGCTGGCTTGGCGGCATGATTTTCGGCACCGGCCTGCAGGAGTTCTTCTCACTGCAGACCTGGCTGTTGGCCATCGGTGGAGCGGTCGTCGTGCTGCTCGTCTACGGCATGATCACCAAGCGCAGCGTCCGTAGCTAACTGCGGCACCTGCCAGGAGACCGGCCTGGGGAGAACATCCCCGGGCCGGTTTTCTTTCCCCCCGGCCACTGGACCGGATTGAAAACCTTCTCACGGAGCAGGAGTTCATCATGAAAAACAAACTTCTTTTGGGTGTTGGAATCGCCGCAGGCTACGTCCTGGGATCGCGGTCCGGCCGGGCGGCGTACGACAAGCTGAAGGCCCGCGCTGCGGGACTTTGGGACAGCAAACCCGTCCAGGACAAGGTCACAGCCGCCACGGAAGCCATCAAGGAAAAGGCTCCGGAAGTGGCGGACCAGCTGGGTGAAGCCGCCCGCCGGGCGGGCACGGTCATCGGGTCAGCCATGCATCGCGAGACGGCATCCGGTAACGGCAAAGAAAAAGCGTCCGACGCCGGCACCTCCCCAGTTGCGTCAGGCGCCGCCGACCACGTCCCGGCTCACAGCACGCACCCGGAAACCGTTAACCTGGGCACGTCCGATGTTCATACGGACCCTGCCCTGAACGACGCCACAGGCCAGGACTGGTCTGACGAAGGCGGCGCGACCCCCGCGGGGGCGGCCACCAACGTGGATCCCAAGCGGGACTGAACTTCACTTCCGGACGAAAGGTTACGCATACGCCTGCTTCAGGCAGCAGGCGTATGACCGAACTGTGCTAAAACTGATTGACCTTGCTGGCCGTCGCGATCCTTGGGGGACGCGGCGGCCGGCGGCGTTTCACGGCCTGGCCGCCGTCGCGGTTCAGGTGACCAGCTCGGCAGCCCCGAAAGAGACACTGAACTGGACACACCACAGGTCCACGGCCGGGTACTTCGAGAGGTCGACTTCAGCGGGAATCTCGTAGACCTGGTTGCCTTGGTTTCCCTTGATCAGGCCGAGGTCGTAGTAGTCGGCCGAGCCGGCGGTGAACCACCCTGCTGTCCCCTCCACCACGTGCGCTGCACTCAGCCAGACGTGCACATCCGGACCGTTGGACGTATCCAGGTTTTCCAGAGTCAGCACCCTGGCACCATCCGGCTGCTGGATAATCCGGACAGTTCCCGTGGTCGTGTGCTCATGGCTTATCAGAGTACCCACGGCAAGCTGCAGCGGGCCTGCCGGAGGGGGTGCCGGCGTCGGCGTGGCTGTTGAAGCGGTGTCTGTTGAAGCGGTGTCAGGCGTGGACGTAAGGGGCGTAGGCGGGCTTGGTTCGGCTTGTGCTGGGGCGCTGGCCACAATCGGGAGCTGTTCGTCCACCCTCACGTCCACAAAGAGCAGCCATGGCTTGAACACCACCAGCCCAATCACCAGTCCTATTGCAGCAACAACCGCCGCGATGGCCCAGGTCCGGCGTCGGGATGGACTCCGCTTTCCGGGTATCGGCTCTCGGGGCCCGGACTTTCCAGTCTCGGTTTTTCCGCTCATGCACTCATCGTGCGCGTATCCGAAGCCCGGCGCAACGGAGCAGCAACGGTGCTGCATGCCCCGCCTCCTGGGCACATACATTCAAGGCTCGCCAAAGAGCTGAATGAGTGCTGTGATTGTCAGATCATCCGGTGCAGGAGCACGGACGCCTGCGGGTATTGGAGCAGAAATGAGCACTTCGGGCACCCCCGTAGTACCCCCGGGCTGGTATGCCGATCCGGCAGGGACGGGGCGGTTACGGTGGTGGGACGGTTCAGCGTGGACCGATCAGTTCAGCACCCCGCATGTGCCAAGCCCGTATGGAGGGTCATACGCCGGTCCATACGGGAACGCCCCGTATGCGCCCCAGCGCCCGCTCATCAGCAGCGAGAAGCCGGTCTACAACCCGCTGATCTGGATCATCACGCTGCTCCCGCTGGTGACAATGGCCGTTCTGCTGTTCTGGAATCCGAGCTTCCGGGTGATTTATATCGGAAGTCAGCAGACCCCCACCGTGGACCCGTCGTCTATCTTTACGCCCGTCTATTTCCTCCTTGTCTTCTTGGGCTTCCTGACCTACGCGGCTACCGTACTGCTTGCCTATTTCGACAGCGAACGGCTCAAGCGCGACGGCGTGGTCAGGCCTTTCCAATGGGCCTGGAGCTTCCTCAGCGGCGCCGTGTATGTCATCGGCCGCTCGGTGATCGTGGCCAAGGTCGCGCCGGGGCGTGGGCTCGCGCCGATCTGGGTACTGATCGGGGTCATCTGCCTCAGCTTCGTGGTGACAACCATCAAAATGTCGGCGCTGATGTCGTCGATGATTGAGTCCATTCCGGGTTGACAGGTCCCCGAGCTTTCACCGCTCCTCTGGGATCCGGTATCCGGAGCCGGTATGATTTAGCGGCCTCGGAGCGGAAGTGCCCCGCGTCCCACGGGGTTTCAGAAGGGAGCACAGCCTGCTCGCCAACCTGCTTTGTAAAGTGAACTTGGGCCATCATTGGCTCGCTGAGTCAACTCCTGATGGCAGATTCCGGAGGCGCTGCACGAAGTGCGGAAAGTATGATGCCCGTGGCGACAAATGGTCCGGACGGCTTGACCCCCGGGACCATCCTCACGACCCCGGGGGAAACATGCCGGCTTCGCCGTTCTGAGCCTTATTGAGCCGACATGTGCGTCGGCACCTTCTTAAGTTGTCGTACCCCCCTGGCAGAGTATTCCCATGGAAGCCAATGGGGATCACGGCACGCAGCGCAGCGGTTCAGTCGCGGTGCTGGGCCGCGCCGGTTCGCAGGATTCCACACGGGCCGCCAGCGCACCAGGGCAGAATGTCCGACCCCCTTGGCAGACTAATACCATGGAAGCCGTTGGGGATCAGGGCGCGGAGTGCAGCGGTTCAGCCGCGGTTCTGGGTCGCGCCGGATCCCGGGCCAGTGACCCGTTTCAGGGTGCGTGCGACGGCGGCACGAGGGTGGAGCCGCAGCCCCGCCATTGACACCCCCTTCCACGGCGGCCGCGGCCACAGGCGCAGTCCCCGGCGCCCAACCAACCGGGCTCACCGACGCAACCCAGCCCACGCACCTTGGCGCACTCAGACAGGCCCTGGCGGTGGTGAACGCGGCAGCCATGGCCGCGCCCGGCGCGCTGGCGATGGCCAGCTACGTCGAAGCCGCGGATTACGCGGGCATTGCGGAGGACCTCTCCCGGACCGTCGACTACCTGCAGATCCTTAGCGCCGGCGCCGTGGACCGCACCCGCAGCCAGGCCATCAGCGAGGCAGCAACCCGGGCCGCCCGGAACAGCCGGAACGGCCGGTCCTGGACCACCGGCTGGGACAACGGCACCGAAACCCTGAACGAAACCGACACCTCCTGGCCCGCCGCCACCGAAAATCCCGCACGGCACGTTCCGGCGTCCCCGTCGGACGACGGGTGCAAGAACACCGCCGAGTTCCTCCGGCTCAGGCTCCGGATCGGGATCAGCGAAGCCCGCCGGCGTCTCCACCTCGCCCATAGCGTCCTGCCAGAAACCACCCTCACCGGTGACACCACACCCCCACCGCGGGAACACCTCGCCGCGGGACTGGCACCCACCACCCCAGACACAGCCACCGACACCGACAAGGACACGGGCACCGCTGACCCCGCCAACACCGCGCCGGGACAGGAAACTCCCAGCCAGCGGTACGCAGGATCGGCGGTGTCATCCCGGGCCGGGACCATCATCAGCCTCACCCTGGACCGGATCCAACACCAGACCACCCCGGAAACGCTCGCCCGGATCGAGCACGACCTCACCCGCACCGCAGCCACCGCGGACCCGGACTTCCTCGCCCGCGTCGCCCGCCGCTGGGCCGAGACCCTCGACGCCGACGGCACCGAACCCACCGAAGAAACCCTCCGCCACACCCAAGGCGCGTTCATCCGCAAACAGCGCCATGGCCTGCACCACCTCGAAATCTTCGCCACCACCGACCAATACGAACACCTCCTCACCGTCATGAACACCGCCACCAACCCCCGCACCACCATGCCCACCACCGGCGTAACCGGCACAGGCGCAACCGGCACAGACCTGTGGCAGGACACCGGCACTGACGTCTGGCAGGACACCGACCCGGACCTGGACCGCCGCACCCGCCCCCAACAGCAACTCGACGGCATCATCGGAGCCGTCAAAGCCGCCCTCACCACCAACACCCTGCCCACCACCGGCGGCAACCGCCCCCAAATCATCGCCACCATCAACTACCAAGACCTCCTCCCCCACCCCCGCACCGACGCTGCGCCCGAGGAATCAGCCACCGGGACCGGGAACTTCGTCTTCACCGGCCCCGTCGCCGCCGCGACACTGCGCAAAATCGCCTGCGACGCCGACATCATCCCCGCGCTCCTCGGCACCCACGGCGAGATCCTGGACCTCGGCCGCAAAACCCGCCTCTTCACCTCCGCCCAACGCCTCGCCCTCACCGCCCGCGACCAAGGCTGCACCTTCCCCAACTGCACCACCCCCGCCCCATGGTGCGAAGCCCACCACATCACCTACTGGTCACAGGAGGGCCCCACCAACCTCAACAACGGCGCACTCCTGTGCACCCACCACCATCACCTCATCCACAAAGAACAATGGACCATCACCACCCAAAACGGCGTCCCCTGGTACACGCCCCCACGCCACATCGACCCCACCCAAAAGCCCCAACAAAACCACTACTTCAAACCCCCACCACCACCCCGCGAATAGCCCACGCGCGGCAACTAACGACGCCCGCGAGCAATCACTGAAGAAGTGCCCGCGACCGAAAACACCGGCTGGACAAGCGCTGGAATCGGTTCGCCGAGCGGCTGCGGGGTGGACGAGGTGCCCGGGACTACAGTGCCGACGCCTGGGTGCGAAACACTACTGGGCGGGGGACTACAGTGCCGACAGCTACTGTGCCGTCCAGTTCCTCGGCGTAGACAGTCCTCGCTGCGAACCCCGCAGCAGCCATGATCCCGGCAGTCCCCGCCGCCTGGCGCTCGCTCGTTTCAATGAGCAGGTGTCCGTCCGGTGCCAGCCACTCCGCAGCCTTCAATATCACCCGTCGGTGGAGGTCCAATCCGTCGGCGCCGCCATCGAGTGATACGCGTGGCTCGTAGTTCCGGGCCTCGGGCGGCATGGTCCGGAGCGCGCCCGAGGGCACATACGGAGCGTTCACGGCCAATATCCGCACTCGCCCCCTCAGCCTGGCAGGGAGCGCTTCGTACAGGTCGCCCTCATGGATCCGTCCGCCTACCCTCGCGACGTTCCTGCGACCGCACTGCACGGCGACCGGATCGATGTCCGCACAGTGCAGTTCCACACCGGGTACCTGCGAGGCAACTGCGACGCCAACCGCCCCTGATCCGCAGCACAGATCCACCACAATTCCGGGCGACGATGCTGCCCGTGGCGCGGGGCTATCCTGCAGCATGGTCACTGCTTCCGAGACAAGCAGCTCAGTGCGCCGGCGCGGCACGAAAACGCCCGGCTCCACGGCTATCCGAAGTCCGCAAAACTCGGCCCAGCCCAGGACGTATTCCAGCGGCGCTCCGGTAACGCGTCGATCCACCCATTCGGACAGTTCAGCAGGGCCGGACGCCTCGGACAGGAGCAGAAGCGCCTCATCTTCGGCGAAAACGCAGCCGGCGGCGCGCAGCCGGGACACAATATGGGCGAAGGTCAGGAGATCAGAATGTAGTTCAGGAGCTGGCAAGGGAACGCCTTCCGGTGAGCCGAGGGGCACTCCGCGCGTCATCTAAACCTGGCGGTCCGGACGGCAGGATGAGGGAGTACCCGAAACTGATGAAACGGGGATCGGACTCACCTCCTTCTGCCTTGACTGGAAATTCCATGCTAGCCGACGTCTCAATCCTGCTGCACGAGCCAAATATTGGCAGGATGGAACCCATGACTTCCACGGAGCGACAGACCCTGATCTGGACCGGCACCTACACGGCCGACGGCGGCGGCCGGGCCGAGGGCATCGGCGCCCTGTCTGCCCACGCCGACGGGACGCTCGAATGGAAGGGTACGGCGGTCAAGGCCGATTCGCCGTCGTTCATTGCCGTGCACCCCACCTTGCCCGTGGTCTACGCCGTCGCTGAGCAGCGCCAGATGGTCCGGGCGTTCCGCCGTGCCGGTGAGTTCGGGCTGAAGCCGTTCGGTGATCCGCAGCCCGCCGGGGAGGCCACCTGCCACGTAGCCGTTGACCCGCTGGGTCGCTTCCTCATCGCCGCATGCTGGGGCGACGGCCAGGTGCTGCTCTACGAACTGGATCACGACGGCGGGATAACCGGGCGGTTTCCGGCCGCACCTTCGGTCGATCCCCACGGCAGCCTAACGCCAGGGCAACCCCGTCAGAGCCGTGCCCACGCCAGCCTGATGCTGGCCGACGGACGCGTGATGACCACGGACCTGGGACATGACAGCCTGCGCATCTGGAATTACGTCCCCGGCGCCGGGCTCATCGCAGATCACGAGGTAGCCCTCCCGTTCGGCAGCGGCCCGCGCCACCTGGTGCAGCACCGCAGTGGAAGCATTTTTGTGGTCTCTGAGTATTCCATCGAAGTTTTTGTCGTCAAGGCAGGCGCGGGGACGTATGGACTGGTCAACCGTGGTCCGGCAACCTCCGGCGAAAGCCTTGCGGGCGACTCTGCAGCAGAAATCTGCCTCGACCAGGGCGGAATGTACGCCTATGTGGGCGTGCGCGGGTCCAACTTGATCAGCGTCCTGCAGGTCGGCCCGGATGGCACCGATCTTTCACCGGTCAAGGACGTGGCCAGCGGCGGAGACTGGCCGCGCCACCACCTGGTCCGGGGGCAGTGGCTCCACGTGGCCCACGAGCGGTCAGACAACATCGCCACGTTCGTCCTGGATCCGGCTACCGGACTGCCCGGTCCCCGCATCCACGACCTGCAGACCCCTTCGGCTACCGCTTTGGTGCCAGCAAACTGGACCTAAAAGGGCATTCCCTAAACACTGGATTTATTCAGTGCAAGCGCTTACAGTTGTGACTTGGTTCACAGTCCGACTCCTGGCTGATGGACCACCACCCTGTCACTGCGCCCCGCGCGAACAGGACCCTGCACAGCAACGCCGCTACCAGGAAGGTCTCCTGACGTGAACTCCCGCACCCCCAGAGGCTCCACCCCACGCCTCAAACCAGCCAGCCAAAACCGCCTTACGTCCAGCTGCACAGCCCTCCTGCGCGCCGCACCTTTCCGCGCTGCTGCGGTCCTTCTCGCCGCGGCCGTTGCCGTCTCCGCTGCGGTGCTCCCTGTCCACGCCGCGCCGGATCCCAAAAACCCGGAGCCGTCGTCGGCCCTTCACTCACTCCGCGCCCCGGTGACGGACGAAAACTTCTACTTCGTGATGGCCGACCGTTTCAGTAACGGGGATACATCCAATGACGGCGGCGGCCTGGGCGCCGACCCCATGGTGACCGGTTTCGACCCCACCAAAAAGGGCTTCTACAATGGCGGAGACCTGGCCGGCCTGCTGGACAAGATCGACTACATCCAGGGCCTGGGAACCACCTCCATCTGGCTGACCCCCAGCTTCAAGAACAAAGCGGTCCAGCCGGAGGACAAATCGGCCGGCTACCACGGCTACTGGGTGACCGACTTCACCCAGATCGATCCCCACCTGGGCACCAACGACGAACTCCAGGCCCTTATTGACGAGGCTCACGCCCGGGGCATGAAGGTGTACTTCGACATCATCACCAACCACACGGCGGACGTGATCGGCTACGAGGACGGCGCCCGGCGCCCCTACGTTTCCAAAGACACTGAACCGTACAAGACGGCGGCTGGCGCGGAATTCGACGACCGCGACTTCGCGGGCTCGGACGACTTCCCGGAACTCGATGCAGAGACGTCCTTCCCCTACGTTCCCGTGCTGGACCCTGCAGAAGAAAACCTGAAGGTCCCCAACTGGCTGAACGATCCCACGCTGTACCACAACCGCGGGGACACCACGTTTGTGGGCGAGGACTCCTACTACGGCGACTTCTTCGGCCTGGACGACCTTTTCACCGAGCACCCGGCCGTGGTGGATGGCATGGAGGAGATCTACAACACCTGGATCGGCGATTTCGGGGTGGACGGCTTCCGGATCGACACCATGAAGCACGTCAACAACGAATTCTGGCAGGAATTCGGCCCGGAGGTCCTCAACTACGCAAAGGCACAGGGCAAGGACGAGTTCTTTATGTTCGGCGAAGTTTTCGA
The DNA here is from genome assembly GCA_046708445.1 of Arthrobacter sp. Classification (GTDB taxonomy): domain Bacteria; phylum Actinomycetota; class Actinomycetes; order Actinomycetales; family Micrococcaceae; genus Arthrobacter. The sequence continues at coordinate 902 of JBKKDH010000137.1, read as the reverse complement.
CACGTCCAAGTCGTTCACCTCGCAGTTCACCACCCGCAACCAGATGCAGGCCGTACTGGACTTCCCGTTCCAGGACGCCGCCCGGAACTTCGCTTCCAAGAGCCAGGACACCCGCTCCCTGGAGACCTTCTTCGCAGGCGATGACTGGTACACGGACGCCGATTCGAACGTCTACCAATTGCCCACCTTCCTGGGCAACCACGACATGGGCCGCATCGGCAGCTTCATCGCGGCGGACAACCCCGGGTCAACGGACACCGAGCAGGTGGCCCGCGACCAGCTTGCCCACGAGCTGATGTACTTCTCCCGCGGCAACCCGGTGATCTACTACGGTGACGAGCAGGGCTTCACCGGTCCGGGCGGGGACCAGGACGCCCGGCAGACGCTCTTTGCCAGCCAGGTTCCGGAGTACCTCGACGACGACCTGCTGGGCACCGATGCCACGCACGCGACCGACAACTTTAACACCGGCCACCCGCTCTATTCCAAGATCGGCCAGCTTGCCGCCCTGACCAAGGAACACCCCGCCCTGCGCGACGGCGCCCACCAGCACCGGTACGCCTCGGAAGGGCCCGGAATTTATGCATTCTCCCGTACCGGCTCCGAAGACCAGCGTGAATATGTGGTTGCCCTGAACAACAGCGAGCAGGCGCAGACCGCGGAGATTCCCACCTACATCGGCAAGCGCAACTACACGAAGATCTACGGTGACGGCACTGCCGAGGTGAAAACCTCCGCGGACGGGAAGCTGACGGTCACCGTCCCGCCACTGTCTGCCGTGGTCTACCAGTCCTCGGGCCGCCTTCCGCACTCCAAGGCGGCACCCGCCGTCGAACTCCAGGAACCTGCCGCGGCACCCGCTGACAACGGCCGGATCAAGGTAACGGCCGACGTCGGCGGTG
>JBKKDH010000136.1:0-5416 GCA_046708445.1 Arthrobacter sp. | reverse complement strand
ATATATTACAGAGCATGCTTTACATCAGTGTTCCGCTCGGCAAGCTGGTCCGCCGGGTGTCCCGGCTCAGGGGCGGCGGTTCTGCCCTGCCCGGGCTGGTGGTCGAGAAAATCGACCCCGGCTTTATGCAGCGGACGCTCGCTACCCTCCCCCACGGCGTGGCGGTGGTCAGTGGAACCAACGGTAAAACCACCACCACCAAGATGGTGGTTGAACTCCTGGAAAGCCAGGGCCTGAAGGTATTTACCAACCGGACCGGCAGCAACTTCACCCGTGGTGTGGCGGCTTCCCTGCTGGGCGAAGTGGACTGGCGCGGAAGGCTGAGCGCCGACGTCGCCGTCCTGGAACTGGACGAAGCCCATGCCGTGCACTTCGTGAACCGTGTTCCGCCCCGCTACAGCCTCCTGCTGAACGTGCTGTGCGACCAGCTGGACCGGTTCGGCGAGATCGACAAAACGGCCCAGCTGCTGCAGCACATCGCAGCAAAAACCACCGGCACGGTGGTCCTCAACCGTGAAGACCCCCGGGTGGCCCGCATCGCGGACACCCTGACCGGCCAGGACGTGCAGTACTTCGGCCTGGACGACTCCCTCCTCAGCACCTTCCCCAACGATGACGACATGCGGGCTGCGCCCGGCAGCCCCGTGCCCGCCGCCCTCCCCGAAAAGCCGCCAGCCGACGTCGTGCTCCGCAAAGTGGGGCCGGACACCGCCGACTTTGAGTACGACGGCGTCACGGTCACCACCGCGATGAAGCTCCGCGGCGTCTACAACATCTTTAATGCCGCGGCCGCGCTGGTTCTCGCCCGCAGCATCTGCGGCAGCGGCGCAGCAACGGCCGACCACAGCACGCTGCTCACGGCACTGTCCCAGGTGGAGCCGGCCTTCGGCCGCGGCGAAAGCCTGACAGTCGATGGCCAGCCCCTGGACCTGGTGCTGGTCAAGAACCCCAGCGGTTTCCGGCTGGGACTGAAGTCCTTCCCGGCGGGCGGCTACGCCACCATGATCGCCATCAACGACAACTACGCCGACGGCCGGGACATGTCCTGGCTCTGGGACGTTGAGTTCGATTCGCTCCGCAACGGCGGCGTGGACCAGCTGACGGGGTCCCGGGCATATGACATGGCGCTGCGGCTGCAGTACGACGACGTCAGCGTCGGGGCGGTCCAGACCGACATCGCGCCGGCTCTGGCTGCGTTCATCCGCGAGGCCAAGGGCAAGCCGAAACGAATCTTCTGCACCTACACAGCCATGCTGGCCATCCGCCGCGAGCTGTCCAAAATCACCACAGTAGAGGTGGTCTCATGAACCCGGACACACAGGACCCCCAGGGCAGCAAGGGCACCCTCCGCGTTATCCAGCTCTATCCGCGGGACATGAACATCTACGGAGACTGGGGCAACGCGCTGGTCCTCAAGCAGCGGATCACGTGGCATGGCTACACTCCTGAACTGCTCGAGTACAACGTGGGCGACGATTTCCCGGACGAAGTCGACCTGATCCTGGGCGGCGGCGGGCAGGACAGCGGCCAGCTGATAATCCAGGATGACCTCCAGTCACGCGCCGGCGTCCTCACCGAACTCGCCGAGGACGGCGCCCCGATGCTGCTCATCTGTGGGTTGTACCAGCTGTTCGGGCGTTTCTTCAAGACCCGCTCGGGCTCGGTCATCCCGGGCATCGGCGTGCTGGATGTGGAAACACACGGCACGGACGAACGCCTCATCGGCAACGTCAAGGTGGCCACTGCCGAGTTCGGCGACGTCCTGGGGTACGAGAACCACAGTGGCCAGACTACGCTGGGCAGCGGTGTCCGCCCGCTGGGAACTGTGGCCAAGGGAACGGGCAACAACAGCCGGGACGGCCACGAGGGCGCGCGCTACAAGAACGTGGTGGCCAGCTACCTGCACGGATCGCTGCTGCCCAAGAACCCTGCCATTGCAGACTTCCTCATCCGGACCGCCGCCGAACGCAAGTTCGGATCTTTTGTTCCCGGTGGCCCGGACGACCGCTTCGCCGTACTGGCCAGGGAACACGCGGCCCGACGCCCGCGCTGAGGGGCCTTAGGGGTCCTTGGTGATCAGGAGTTCGTGCGCTCCTGCCGTGGCGGCTCCCATGGACTCCACTACTGCGGCGGTCCGCAGCCTGGTCGCGGCGTCCGCCTCGGGCGTGGCACACACACCCTGGGGTGCGTCCGATGCCACGGAACACCAACGGTACGGATCACGGACGATGACCGACGGTGCCCAGGCGAGGTCGGAGGCGGCCCATTTGCCCGACGCGTCCTGGCTGAACTGGGCCCGCACCAACAGGCCTTCATTGTTCACGACGTACGAGGGCGAGAGCTCTGTGACGCCGTTGCCCAGCCCGTAGACGATCCAGGTGCCCTTGTAGTTCTCGATGGGCAGTACGGAGTGGGTGTGGTGGCCGTAGATCATGGTGAACTGGCCGCTGTCTACGAGCGCGTGGGCTACCTCCTGCTGCTGGACGTTGGCAACGCTTGCGTACTCATCCCCGGCGTGCATGGCACCCAGCACAATGTCTGCCCCGAGGGCTCGCGCCTTGACGGCTTTGGCGATCATGGTGGGTGCGTCCAGCATGTCCACCTGCCAGGGATATTCAGGGTATTGGCCGTTGAGGCCGTAGGTTCCCTGGATGATGGCAATCTTGGCGGCCGGCGTCTGCAGGATCAGGATGCCTTGGGACTCGGCTTCTGTGCGGTAGGAACCGGTGTGCTACAGCCCAGCAGCGTCCAGGGCGTCCAGCGTACGCAACAGGCCGTCCGTGCTCCGGTCGATGGTGTGGTTGCTGGCGGTAGTGCAGGCCTGGTACCCCACTGCCTTGGAGGCGGTGATGATCTGCGGCGGGACATTGAATGAAGGGTACGCCGAGAAGGGCCCGTCAGGTCCGGCCACCGGTGTTTCCTGGTGGCAGACCGCGAGGTCGCTGGCCTGGATGTACCGGCGCTGGCCTTCAAGGAGCGGCGTGAAGTCCAGCCCGGGTTTGCCGGCCGCGGCGGCGTCCTGCTGGGCCTGCTGCCAGAGCTGGGTGTGGACCAGCATGTCGCCGGTGACCAGGACGGACGTGCATCGCAGCGTGGGACACGCCGGTCCGGCGCCCGGGGTGGGAGTGGGCGTGGGTGTTGGTGCCGGCGTCGGAGTGGCACTGGGCTGGCCCGTCCCGGTACCGGCACTTGCCGATGGTCCGGTCTGTTCGGCTATGAGGCCGCAGCCCGCCATTGCGGTGGCAAGGATGACGGCGGACAAGGCCGCACCGGCTCGCGCGGCAGTAGCACCAATTCTGTTCCCCATAAGCGCAATTCTAGGTTTGGAAACTTGCAGAACCGCGCATTTGGCTCATTGAGATGCACGTCCGTATATGAAAGCTTTACTTCATGACGAATCCGCTCTACAGCCCCAGTCCGTTGCCATTCCAGTTGCCGCCCTTTGCCGGGATCTCCGAACAGCACTACGCCGAGGCGGTAAACGCAGGGCTGGCCGGGCACCTCGCCGAAATCCAGGCCATCGTGGACAACCCGGAGCCCGCCACGTTTGTGAACACCGCTGTGGCCATGGAGCAGGCGGGCCGGCTGCTGGAACGGGCAGCCGCGTCCTTTTTCACCCTTGTGTCAGCGGACGCCTCGGACGCGATCCGCGACTTGGAAACGGAGCTGACGCCGCTGCTCACCGCACACCAGGACGAGGTGTACCTGAACCGCGCCCTTTTCGACCGCTTTACATCCATCGACACCACTGGCCTGGAGCCGGAAGGAGTGCGGCTCGTTGAGGAATACCTGAAGGAGTTCCGGCAGTCGGGGATTCAGCTGGACGGACCGGACCAGGAACGGCTGAAGGCTGTGAACGCGGAGCTGTCCCGGCTCGGCACGGAGTTTGGCCAGCGGGTCAAGGAAGCCATGAAGTCGGCGGCACTCCTGCTGGACCACGAAGAGGAACTTGCCGGTATGCCTTCCGACGACATCGCCGGCGCCGCCGAAGCCGCCCGCGCGGCCGGGCACGAAGGCAAGTTCCTGCTGGCCCTGATCCAGCCGAGCAACCAACCCGCCATGGCCGTCCTCGAAAACCGGGACGTCCGCCGTCGGCTGTTTGAAGCCTCCATTGGCAGGGGCAGTGTCGGGGGCAGCCTGGACGTCCTGGAACTCGTGCGGTCCATGGCCAGGCTGCGTGCAGAGCAGGCAAGGCTCCTGGGTTTTTCCAACTTTGCCGAACTGGTGGTGGACCGGCAGACTGCGCCGGATTTCGAAGCGGTCCAGGCCATGCTGAACCGGCTGGCCCCCGCCGCCGTCCGGAACGCGGACGCCGAAGCAGCGGCGCTGGCTGACATTGCCGGGCACCCGTTGGAGGCGTGGGACTGGGCGTACTACTCGGCCAAGGTCCGGCGCGAAAAATACGCCGTTGATGAGCAGGCGCTCCGCCCCTACTTCGAGCTGGACCGGGTGCTCAAGGACGGCGTGTTCCATGCGGCCACCTCGCTGTTCGGGATCACTTTCCACGAGCGGGCAGACCTGGCAGGCTACCACCCGGACGTCCGCGTCTGGGAGGTCCGGAACGAAGACGGCAGCGCCTTGGGACTGTTCCTGGGCGACTACTACACGCGGGAGTCCAAACGCGGAGGGGCTTGGATGAACTCCCTGGTGGAACAATCCGGCCTGCTGGGGACCCGGGCGGTGGTCATCAATAACCTGAACATCTCCAAACCGCCGGCCGGGGAACCCACCCTCCTGACGCTGGATGAGCTGCGCACCACGTTCCACGAATTCGGGCACGCGCTTCACGGGCTTTTCTCCAACGTGACGTACCCGCGCTTCTCCGGCACGGGTGTCCCGCGCGACTTTGTGGAGTACCCGTCGCAGGTCAACGAGATGTGGATCCTGTGGCCGGAGGTGCTGGCCAACTACGCGCGGCACCACGCCACCGGCGAGCCGCTCCCCCAGGACGTCGTCGACCGGCTCAACGAGTCACGGCTGTGGGGCGAGGGCTTCGCCACCACCGAGTATCTGGGCGCCGCGCTGCTGGACCTGGCCTGGCACGTACTGGACGAAAACGGGATCCCGGACGACGTCCTGGCATTTGAGGCCAAATCCCTCGCCGCGGCCGGAGTGGCCCACGCCCTGATTCCGCCCCGCTACCGCACGGGGTATTTCCAGCACATCTTCGCCGGGGCAGGTTACGCGGCAGGCTATTACTCGTACATTTGGAGTGAAGTCCTGGACGCGGAAACGGTGGACTGGTTCACCGCGAACGGTGGCATGACCCGCGCCAACGGCGAACGTTTTCGCCAGGAGCTGCTCTCCCGCGGGAACAGCCGGGACCCGCTCGAATCCTTCCGCACCCTCCGGGGACGCGACGCCCGACTGGAACCCCTCCTGAAACGCCGCGGCCTGGAATAACCCACTCCCCCAC
>JBKKDH010000135.1:0-8679 GCA_046708445.1 Arthrobacter sp. | reverse complement strand
GCTACGCCGTGTTCTCCCTGATCAACATGGTGATGATGTGGACCGGTGCGGTGCAGGAACCATTCGGCCTGCGTACCAGCGTTGAAATCATGGGCATCCCGCTGGGTGTCTTCATTGGCATCCTCGCGATCGGCCTGGCCGCCTTCTCGCTCATCATGGACTTCACCAGCATCGAGGCAGGTGTCCAGAGCGGCGCTCCGCAGCGGTTCTCGTGGACTGCGGCGTTCGGCCTCACGGTCACGCTGGTCTGGCTCTACGTGGAAATCATCCGCTTGCTCGCCATCCTGCGGGGCGACGACTAGCACCCAAGGCGGCAGCCGCCGTCGTGCGTTAAACATAGAAAAGAGAGGGTCCCCGCCCGGTGCATATCGCACAGGCGGGGACCCTCTCCTTTGTGTCTGCTGAGTGCCCTAGGAAAGGCGCATAGCTCCGGCGGCAGGGGTGACAGTAAAGATGTCAGGAGCCTTGTGGCCGGCTTCGGCGAAGGCGCGTTCGACGGCGGCGCGCACCTGCCGCTCCGCCTCCACCGGGGTGAGGGCAATGGCAGCCCCGCCGAAGCCACCGCCGGTCATCCGGGCGCCGATGGCCCCGTTGGCGCGGGAGATGTCCACGGCCAGATCCAGTTCCGGGCAGGAGATTTCGAAGTCGTCCCGCATGGAGGCGTGGCTGGCGTCCAGCAGTGCTCCGATGGCGCCGGGACCCTCGCTGGTGAGCAGCCCCACGGTCTGCAGCACCCTGTCGTTCTCGGTGACCACGTGGCGCACACGCCGGTAGGTGACCTCGTCCAGAAGCCCGGCTGCTTCCTCAAGGTCCTCCACGCGGACGTCCCGGAGCGCCTTGACGCCCAGGACCTCTGCACCCAGTTCGCAGGAGGCCCGGCGCGAGGCGTAACCGCCGTCGGCGTGGGAGTGGGAAACCTTGGTGTCGATCACCAGCATCACCAGCCCGGATTGCTCGGCTTCAAAGGGAACCAACTGGACGCTCTGGTCACGGCAGTCCAGGAAGACCGCGTGGCCCTTTGACCCGCGCAGGGACGCGGACTGGTCCATGATGCCCGTGGGGGCGCCCACAAAGTCGTTCTCTGCGCGCTGGGTGGCGAGGACCATCTCCTCCGGTTCCAGGCCGGCTCCCGTGAGGTCGTTGAGCGCTGAGATGACTGCGCACTCGATCGCGTGCGACGAGGAAAGGCCTGCGCCCAAGGGAACGTTGGAATCGAGGAGCAGGTCCAGGCCGGGAACTGCGATGCCGCGCTGCTGCAGGGCCCAGATGACGCCGAGGGGATACTTCGTCCAGCCCTTGGCCAAGGCGGCATCGATGGTGCCAAGTCCGGCACTGACTACGCCCTGGTCACCATAGGTGGACAGGAGCCGGATGGCGTTGTCCGGGCGGACTGCGACGGCCACCCGGGCAGTCTTGTCGATCGCGAACGGAAGCACAAAGCCCTCGTTGTAGTCGGTGTGCTCGCCGATCAGGTTGACGCGGCCCGGCGCCTGCCAGACGCCGTCGGGAAGCCTCCCGAACTCCCGCTCAAAGCGGGCGCCAAGGTCCGCGGCGCTGGGCGGTGCCTGGGTGGTCAGCGGGTCAGGGGCGGCGCTCACGCATGTGCTCCTTCAGGTAGTGCCCCCAGAGGGAGGGCTGTGGTGGCTGCAGGGGAGGGGGTGGACTCCGGGACGGTAACGGCGCGAAGCCGCTCCGCAACGCTTTCGGGCGTGGTGTCGTTGATGAACGCGCCCATCGCGGCTTCGGAGCCGGCCAGGTACTTGAGTTTGTCCGCTGCCCTGCGCGGTGACGTCAACTGCAGGTGCAGGTAGCTGGCAGGGCGCAGAAGGTCGTCCAGGGGGGCCTGGTGCCAAGCGGAAATGTACGGCGTGGGCGTGGGGTAGAGTGCGTCGAGCCGTTTGAGCAGGTCCAGGTAAACCTGTGCCAGCTCGTCCTTCTCCTCACCGCTCAAAGCGGCGAAATCGGGGACCTGCCGGTGCGGGACGAGGTGGATCTCCAGCGGCCAGCGGGCGGCGAACGGCACGTAGGCGCTGAAGTTTTCGCCCTCCATCACCATCCGGCTCCCGTCCTCCCTTTCGGCCCGCAGCAGCGATCCCGTGAGGGTCTGCCGACCGTCCGACGCATCGTAGAACCTGCGTGCCGCGGCGCCCAGGACACCGGCCCTCGGCGTGATGTAGGGGTAGGCGTAGATCTGCCCGTGCGGGTGGTGGAGGGTGACGCCGATGTCGGCACCGCGGTTCTCGAACGGGAAAACCTGTTTGATTCCCGCCATCTTGCTCAGTGCTTCGGTACGGTGGGCCCACGCCTCCACCACTGTTCGCGCCCGCTCCTCACTCAGCCCGCTGAACGACCCTGTGTGCTCAGGGGTGAAGGACACCACTTCACAGCGTCCGTACGCCGGGCCGGTGGTTCCCCATGCAGGGGCGGCCGGTACAGGCCCCAAGGCCGGGCCCAGTGACGGGAAGCGGTTTTCAAACACCACCACGTCGTAGTCCGGCGCAGGAATCTCGGAAGGGTTGTTCGGTGTGGTGGGGCAGATGGGGCACTGGTCTGCGGGCGGCAGGTGCGTTCGCGACTGCCGGTGGGCCGCAACGGCCACCCACTCGTCCGTGAGGGCATCGAACCGTACTTCGCCGGGCTCGCCCCGCTCCGGCAGCGGCCTGTGGTCCGTGGTGGTTTCCGTCGTACGGGGCTTCGGTTCTGCGGCGTCGTCGAAATAGATCAGCTCCCGGCCGTCGGCAAGCTTCGTGCTGGTTATACCTGTCATGGGGTTTTTCCTTTGGGTACTGGTTGCTGGGATAGCCGGGTGTCAAGGCCAGGGGTGCTGGCCGATTCCGCACGCCCGTTACGGCCGTCCGGAATCCGTGCCGTCCGAACCTCGGGAACGACTTTTCGGAGGGCGGCCAGGGCTCCGGCGGATGCGGCGCGGATTCCGGTGTCAGTGACCAGGATGTGGATCGCAGACAGGGGGCATATCCCGGCCAGGCCGACGAGCCCGTACTTGCTGGAATCCGCGAGGACCACCAGTCGCGAAGATGCCCTGACCATGGCGGCGTTGACCTCGGCTTCGAGGAGGTTGGGCGAGGTGATCCCGGCCTGGAGGTCCACTCCGTGTGCCCCCATAAAGCAAAGATCGGCGGCAATGGTGCTGACGGCCTGGACCGTCAGGGGACCGACGAGGGCCTCGGACGGCGTCCGCTCCCCGCCCAGCACGAGCGTCCGGATGCCGCTGTCCTCTCCGGATGCGTCCCCGGACGCAAGCGAGCTGGCCACCATGACCGAGTTGGTGGCCACGGTGAGGTCGAAGTTCCGGGGCAGCATCCTCGCCAGTTCAAACGTGGTGGTTCCGCCCGAAATGAGCAGCGTCATGCCGGGCTGAACCAGCTTGAGCGCCTCTGCCGCGATGGCTTCCTTGGCGGGCAGTTCGCGCGAGGACTTGCTGGCAAAGCCAGGTTCGAGCGCGCTGAAGCTGTCCGTCCGCGCCGCTCCTCCATGGACCCGCAGGACCAGGCCGCCGGCGTCGAGGGTGTCAATGTCGCGGCGGATGGTCATTTCCGAAACGTCCAAAAGTGCCGCGAGGGTGGCCACCCGCACGGTTCCCTCGCTTTGGACCTCCTGGAGGATCAGGTGCTGCCGTTGTGCCGCAAGCATCAAACCTCCTTCCGCCGGGTCTCGCCGTATATCATCACCATTGTCGCACGTTTAGCTCAAAAAGGAATAGTTTCAAACAAAAGATAACAAAGACGCGATGTTGGGACGGCTGGCGCCCTGCAATGTACGGTGGTGCCCATGACTTCACCTTCTCTCCCGGAAACCAGCGTCCCGTCCGGATTCCGTTCCTACGCCAGCGGGAGGCAGTACGAGCTCCGGCGCGGAGATGCCCTCGCCGTAGTAACCGAGCTGGCGGCAGGCCTTCGCCTCTACAGCCGGGGCGGCATACAGCTCACCGAGACCTACGGCGATGCCGAGATTTCCCCCGGCGCTGCCGGCATCACCCTGGCCCCTTGGGCGAACAGGGTGGAGGACGGCGTCTGGTACCTCGACGGCAAGAAGCAGCAGCTCGACATCACCGAAGTGTCCCGGAATAACGCCAGCCACGGACTGCTGCGGAACGCTGCTTACAGCCTCGTCGACGAGTCACAGTTTTCCGTCACGCTCGAGGCGGCAGTTTTCCCGCAGCATGGCTACCCATTCCTGCTGCGCCACCGGGTGGAGTATCTGCTGGGTGAGGACCTGGGCCTCGTGGTCCGGCAGACCCTGGTCAACGACTCCAAGACGCCGGCACCGTTTGTCCTGGGCGCCCACCCCTACCTGCGGCTTGGCGACACGGACCTCGACGAACTGCAGTTGACGGTGTCCGCCGACACCCGGCTCGTCGCCGACGAGCGGCTGATTCCGCGCAGCTCTGAACCGGTCGACGGCGACACGGACCTCCGCTCGGGCCGGCGTGTGGGAAGCCTGGACATCGATGTGGCCCTGACGGACATAACGTTCGACGGCGGCGCGGCGCGCCACACGCTGTCGGCCCCGGACGGCCGAAGTGTCAGCCTGTGGCAGGACGAGGCGTGCGCCTACGTCCACGTCTTCGTCACCACGAACTTTCCCGGAAGGGCTCGGGCGGTGGCCATCGAGCCAATGACGGGACCTGCCAATGCCTTCAACTCCGGGGACGGGCTCCGGTGGCTTTCGCCGGGGGACAGCTTCACCATGTCCTGGGGGATCGACGCCACACTGGAAGAAGCCCGGTAGCGGTTTCCCATAAGCCCGCAGCTGGGGAAGTATTAGGCTATGACGCCAGCTGAGGACGCCAAACCGACCGACCGTTCCGCCATCCCGCAACCAGGCGGGCATGCGGGCGCCACTCCAGTCCGTGCTGCCTCTGCCCCGCCGCTGCGGGTCCTGGCGGACCGTGAACTGGACCGCGACATCCCGTACGGCGTGCGCATTGCGGCGTCATGGGCCTGGCGGATCGGACTTATCCTGCTGGTGGGAGGCGCCCTGATCTGGCTCCTGAGCCGGATCAGTTTCCTGATCATTCCCGTCATGGTGGCAGCGCTGCTGGCTGGCCTGCTCAGCCCCATCGTGGGCTGGCTCCGGAACCGCCGGCTTCCCAACGGAGCCGCCGTGGCTATCACAGTCCTGGGCTTTCTCGGCCTCATTGGCGGCTCCCTGGCGCTCGTGGGAAGGCAGCTCGTGGCGGGGTTCAGTGAGCTGTGGAGCGAGGCGCTGGCCGGGATCCAGAAGATCCAGGGCTGGCTGGCGGAAGGGCCGCTTCACCTGTCAGCGGCCCAGATCGACCAATATCTGCAGGAGGCAGCAGCAGCCCTGCAGAACAACAGCAGCAGCATTCTGAGCGGCGCCCTTTCTTTCGGAAGTACCGCGGGCCATTTTGCCGCGGGACTTGTCCTCGCGTTGTTTGTCCTGATTTTCTTCCTCCTTGAAGGTGACCGGATCTGGGCGTTCCTGGTCCGGCTGCTGCCGAGGAAAGCCCGCGCCGCCACCTTCGGTGCAGGCCGCAAGGGCTGGGCATCCATGGTCAGTTACGCCCGCATCCAGATGTTCGTGGCTTTTGTGGACGCCGTGGGAATCGGCGTGGGTGCCGCCATCATCGGAGTGCCGCTGGCGCTTCCGCTCGGTGTGCTGGTCTTTATGGGCTCTTTCATCCCTATTGTCGGCGCGCTGGTCACCGGAGCTGTGGCTGTGCTCCTCGCCCTCGTGGCCAACGGCTGGGTCAACGCGCTCATCATGTTGGGGATCGTGCTGCTGGTCCAGCAGTTGGAAAGCCACATCCTGCAGCCGCTCGTTATGGGCAAGGCCGTCGCGCTGCATCCGGTGGCCGTGATCCTGGCTGTGGCGGCCGGTTCGTACCTCGCCGGAATTCCCGGTGCGTTGTTTTCTGTTCCCATCCTTGCTGTAGCAAACTCGGCGATTCGCTACATCGCGGGCAGAACGTGGGAACATGAACAAGTGCTGGCTACCCCCGGAGGGCCGGTGATGGTTGGCTCAGGCCAGGATGACACGATCAAGGACGTCAGACTGCCCGGCTGGAAACCCAGGAGCAGCAAGGAAGCTGCGGCCAGCACAAACGCACACAATCCGGAAGCCCAGGCCGGTACCGCAGGTCCGGGCACCGGAGCAGAACCCGCCAAAGGAGAATAGTCCGTGAACATCCTCGAAACCCTTCCCGTGTCGCTGGACGATGTCCTGGAGGCGCAGAAGCTGCTTGAGGGGATTATTGCCCGGACACCTGTGGAGTCGTCACGGGCCCTCGGCAGCATGGTGGGCGGGGACGTCTTCTTCAAGTGCGAGAACCTGCAGCGGGCTGGATCATTCAAGGTCCGGGGCGCCTATGTCCGGATGGCCCGGCTGTCGCCGGAGGAAAAGAAGCGCGGGGTTGTCGCAGCGTCCGCCGGTAACCATGCACAGGGTGTGGCCGTCGCCGCCAAAAGCCTCGGCATCAAGGCACGCATCTACATGCCCTTGGGCGTAGCCCTCCCCAAGCTGGCCGCCACCCGCAGCCACGGCGCGGAGGTGATCCTCCACGGTCACAACGTTGACGAGGCGCTGGCTGAGGCACAGCGCTACGCCAACGAATCCGGAACCGTTTTTGTCCACCCCTTTGACAACGTGGACGTTGTGGCCGGCCAAGGCACCATCGGCCTCGAGATTCTTGAGCAGATCCCCAACGTCGACACCATCCTGATGGGTGTCGGTGGCGGCGGCCTGCTGGCCGGTGTCGCGGTGGCCGTCAAGGCCAGGGCACGCGAACTGGGACGGGAAATCCGCATTATCGGCGTCCAGGCGGAGAACGCGGCCGCGTACCCGCCCTCACTCGCAGCAGATGCCCTGGTTCCACTGAAGAAGGTATCCACCATGGCCGACGGCATCGCCGTAGGCCGCCCCGGTCAGCTGCCGTTCAGCATCATCCGTGAGCTCGTGGATGATGTTGTCACGGTCAGCGAGGATTCCCTGGCCCGTGCGCTGATCTTCCTGCTGGAACGGGCCAAGCTGGTGGTGGAGCCCGCCGGGGCCGTAGGCGTCGCCGCGCTGATGGACGGCAAGATCGAGAATCCGGGCACCACCGCGGTGATCCTGTCCGGCGGCAACATCGATCCCATGCTGATGCTCAAAGTCATCCAGCGCGGCCTGTCCGCCGCCGGGCGCTACATGACGGTGCGGATGATGCTGGATGACCGGCCAGGCTCCCTGGCCACCATCGCCCGGATCATCGCCGAGAACGATGCCAACGTGACCGGGCTGGACCACACGCGGGTGGGCGGTTCCATTAGCATGGGAGACGTGTCCATCACAGTGAATCTCGAAACCAAGGGACATGAGCACTGCGAGCAGGTGCTCGGTGCCCTCCGCGCCGAGGGCTTCCAGCCCATAGTGGTGCACTAGGCAGCCATGTTGGATGCGCTGGGGGACGGGCAGCCACGGAGCCGCGAAACGACGGCCTCCCGCGCTAAGGGCGGGCTGCTCGTGGTGGGCGGCTTCGTCGTCGTCCTTTTTGTCATCGAGGTCGTGAACATGCTCACCCTCCATTCACTGAACAGGACCTTCGGGCTGCGGCCACGAAGCCTGGACGGGCTTCTGGACATGTTCACGTTCCCGCTGCTCCACGCGAGCCTGAACCACCTGCTCTCGAACATCCTGCCGCTGACCATTTTCGGGTTCCTGGTCTTTCTGTCCGGGCTCCGGGTGTTCCTGACGGCGCTGGCGTTCAGCTGGCTGGGTTCCGGGCTGACAGTATGGCTGATCGGCGACGGCGGCGTGACGGTGGGCGCGTCCGGGCTGGTCTTCGGACTCTTCGCGTTCCTGCTGGTGCGGGGCTTCTTCAATCACAGCTGGCGCCAGATCCTGCTGGCCGTCGTGCTGTTCATGGCCTACGGCAGTATCCTGCTCGGCGTGCTGCCCTTCGTCGCCGGGTACATTTCCTGGCAGGCGCACCTGGGCGGGGCCGTGGGCGGAATAGCGGCAGCCCTGCTCATGCGGCCCCGGCACGTCGCCTAGGCACCGACGACAGGCACAAAAGAGCCGGCCCCCTGCGGGTGGCCGGGTCTTTCCGTGAAACAAACTGTTACGCGGCGTAAGGCTTGGCGGAGAGGATCTCCACCGTGATGTCCTTGCCGTTCGGCGCCGTGTAGCTCAGGCTGTCGCCTTCTTTGTGGCCAACGATTGCGGCACCAAGGGGTGACTTTTCGCTGAAGACGTCAATGTCGGAGTCGCCGGCGATTTCGCGGGAGCCCAGCAGGAAGGTCTCCTCATCACCGGCGATCTTGGCAACAACGATCATGCCGGGTTCGACGATTCCGTCGTCGGCAGGAGCTTCCCCCACGTGGGCATCACGCAGCAGCGCAGTGAGCTGGCGGATGCGGGCTTCGATCTTGCCCTGTTCTTCCTTGGCTGCATGGTAGCCGCCGTTTTCCTTGAGGTCACCCTCCTGGCGGGCTGCTTCAATCTTCTGGACAATTTCCGCCCGGCCAGCGCCGGAAAGGTGGTCCAGCTCTGCCTTCAGGCGGTCAAAAGCTTCCTGGGTGAGCCAGGCTGCGGGCGCGCTGTTGGTGGTCGACACGGACTTCTCCTCTTCGGTCATACATGCAAAAGACCCCGCCACGGTGGCCACTTGTGGAACTCAGTAACCAGCTCAGCGGGGTAAAGGTATTGCTCCATTGTAGT